>JBOGIW010000326.1:0-9101 GCA_050748045.1 Vicinamibacterales bacterium
GGGTGTCACCGCTATCGTCGGTCCCAATGGCTGCGGCAAGAGCAATGTGGCCGACGCCATCACGTGGGTCCTCGGCGAGCAGAGCGCCAAGAGCCTGCGCGGCGACAAGATGGAAGACGTGATCTTCAGCGGCAGCGATGCCCGGAAACCGGGCGCGGCGGCGGAAGTCAGATTGCGTCTGGCAGGACTGCCCCAGCCGCTCCGTCCGGGTCTGCCCGCTGAAGACGTCGAGGGCCTGAAGGAATTTCGCGCCGGCAATGACAACGGCCATGCCAACGGCAACGGCCATGCGGTGACCAGTCTCGACGAACTGACAGACGCGTTCACGCGCGACGTCGAGGTGACCCGGCGGTTGTACCGATCGGGCGAGAGCGAGTACCTGATCGACGGGGAAGTGTGTCGCCTGAGGGACGTCCACGAGCTGCTGATGGACACCGGGCTCGGCGCCAAGGCCTACGCCATCATCGAGCAGGGGAAGATCGGGATGATCCTCAGCTCGCGGCCGGCGGATCGGCGTCAACTGATCGAAGAGGCGGCCGGCATCACGAAGTACAAGTCCCGCCGCCGCGCCGCGGAGCTGAAGCTCGAAGCGGCGCAGCAGAATCTCACGCGCATCGACGACATCGTCTTCGAGGTCGAGAAGCAGCGCGGGTCGCTCAAACGGCAGGCGGCGAAGGCGCGGCGCTACCGGAGGCTTCGCGACGAGCTGCGCCGCTGGGAGAAGGTGCTGTTCGCGCGGAAGTATCGCGAGCTCGCGCACGCCATCGAGGCCGCCCGCGCGCGCCTGTCGGAGGCGCGCGAGCGCGAGGGCGCGGCCGCCGCGCGGCTGGCGGAAGTGGAAGCCGACCTGAGCCGTCTCCGCCTCGAGCAGGCGGAGGCGGACAGTCGTGCCGGCGCGATCCGCGAAGACGCGCACACGCGCGAGCTCGACATCAATCGCCGGCAGCAGCAGATCGCGTTCGACCGGCATCAGGCGGAGGCGTTGGCGGCGCGCGGCGCGGAGATCGAGCAGGAGGTGCGCGATCTCGACGCCCGCCGCGAGCCGGCCCGTCTGGCCGTCGAGGCGCGACGGGAGGCGATGGCCGGCGCCGAGCGCGCCCGGGATGAGGCGGCCGGAGTGCTCGCCGACGCCACCGGCGCCCATGCCGCCGCGCAGCGGCGGATCGAGGGTCTCGAATCCGACGTCGAGGCGGCGCGTGGGCAGGTCTTCGCGGCCCTCAACGCCGCGACGACGCTCCGCCATGCCCTGGAGCACGCGGCGTCGCAGAAGGAGCGGGTGGTCGAGGCGCTCGGCAAGCTCGACGTCGAGGCCGACGACCTTCGACGCGAGACCGAGAAGGTCGAGGCCGATCGGCACGCCGCGTCCGAGGCGCGCGCACGCGCGCTCGACGCGCTCGATGGGGTTCGTGTCGAGCTTGCCACACGCGACGCGGAGCTGGCCGCCGCCCGGGCCGGGCACGAATCGCATAGCCGGGCCGTGCGCGCCCGCGAGCAGGAGCTGGCGGCCATCGAGGCGCGCCTCGCCTCGCTCGAGGAGCTCCAAGCCAGCCGGGCCGGCTTCGGCGATGCCGCGCGCATGGTGCTCGTGCAGGCCAATGGACACATCGGCCAGCAGGGCGCCGTCGCCGACTACCTGGAAGTCGACAGCCGCTACGAGCGCGCGGTCGAGGCCTGCCTCGGCGAGCTCCTCCAGCACGTCATCGTGGAGCGGCACGACCAGGCGGCTGCGGGGCTGCAGCTCGTGCGGGAGCACGACGCCGGACGCTGCGGGTTCGTTGTCGTCGACCCGGACTCGAATGGGTACCTGGCGCGCGAAGTGATGCGCCTGCCCGGTGTGGTGCCCGTCTCCGACGTCCTGCGCGTCAGCGGACCGTATGCGCTCACGATTCAGAACGTGCTGCCGGAGGCGTACATCGCCGGGAGCTTCGACGAGGCCGTCGCGACGGCACGGCAGACGACGGTGCCCGTTGCGACGATCGACGGCGACGTCTTCCGAGGTCCGCACCTCCTGTCGGGCGGCGCGAAGGCGGAAGCGCGGGGGATTCTCCAGACCAGGCGCGAGATCAAGGAGCTCCGCGAGCGCGTGGCGGGCGAACGCGAGGCGCTGGCGCGCGTCGCCGGCGAGGCGGCCGCGTTCGAGCTGGCCATCGCGCAGGCGACGAGCGCCATCGCCGCGCTGCACGGCGAGCAGCACCGGCAGGAGAAAGCGATTGTCGGCCACGAGGCGCAGCTTGCCCGGACCGCGGAAGACGGCGTCCGCCTCGCGCGCAAAGCGGAAGTGATTGCGCTCGAGCGCGCGCGCGCCGAAGGGGAGCGGACCGCGCTCGAGGCGCGGTACGCCGAGGCCCACGCGTCGATCGGCCGGCTGCACGAGGAGCAGCGGGGCGCGGACGAGCTCCTGGCCGACGCGCAGCGGCGCCTGTTCCACGCGCGCGAAACCGTGGACGAGCTGAACGCGCGCGCGGCTGAAACGCGGGCCGCGCACGCCGCGCTCGTGGAGCGTGCCGCGGCGCTGGCCGCCGAGATCGAGCGTCTGGAGGACGGCGCCCGCGACCTCGAGGAACGTCTCGCCGTCCGCGCGAGCGAGCTCGAGACGACCCGTGCCCGCCGCGAGGGGCTGCTGCAGGCCGCCGCCGGCGGGGAGCGCTCCCTCGACGACGACATCCTGTCCCTCGACGCGCTTCGCGACGGCCTGCGCGCCGCCGACGAGGCCGCCGCCGCCCTGCGCGAGAAGGTGGACGCGCAGGACTTCGTCATCCGCGAGGCGCGATGGATCCTCGAGGACATCCGCCGGCAGGCCGCCGAGCTCGAGGTGGGCCGCGCGACCGCCGAGAGCGACCTCACGCACCTGGCCCAGACCTGCGCCGATGCGGTCCAGTGCTCGCTGGACCAGGTGCTCGCCGAGGTGGAGCAGATGGAGGCGGCCGGCGAGACGACGCCCGACGCGGCGGCGATCTCCGCCGAGGACGCGGACGCCGAGGCCGAGGTCGAGGAGCCTCGCGTGGAGCCCGATGAGCCGCCTGCGTCGATGACGGCCGAAGACGCGATCCACGCCCTCAAGAAGAAGATCGATCGTCTCGGGCCCGTCAACATGATGGCCATCGAGGAGTTCGACGAGCTCGAGACGCGTCACGCCTTCCTCACGACCCAGCGACAGGACCTCGTGGATTCCATCGCACAGACCACGCAGGCGATCGCGCGCATCGACGAGACGACGAAGGTGCGGTTCCGCGATGCCTTCACCGCGATCCAGCAGAACTTCCAGGAGATGTTCAGCACGCTCTTCGGTGGAGGCCACGCCGGTCTCACGCTGCTCGACGAGACCGATCTGCTCGAGAGCGGCGTCGACATCGTCGCGTCGCCTCCGGGCAAGCGCCTGCAGAACGTGCAGCTCCTGTCGGGCGGCGAGAAGGCGCTCACCGCGATCGCGCTGATGTTCGCCATCTTCAAGTACAAGCCGAGCCCGTTCTGCCTCCTGGACGAGATCGACGCCCCGCTCGACGACGCGAACGTGGCACGCTTCGTCGGGATGCTCCAGGGGATGCTCGACCGCACCCAGTTCATCCTCATCACGCACAACCGCCGGACGATGGAGATCGCCGACCGGCTGTATGGCGTGACGATGGAGGAGCCGGGGGTGTCGAAGCTCATCTCGGTTCAGCTCAATTGAGGCGTTCGGGGCGTTTCGTGTGCCCCCGAACTTCCCGGGCCTCCAGCACGTAAGATGTCTTCGGGAGGCGACATGACCCGCCTGAATTTCCGCCTGTTCCCGGCCGTGCTTGCCCTTGCGTTCCTCGCCGCCGGCTGCGATGTCAGCGTGGGGGAGCACGGGTTCTCCATGGACATCGCGTCCGGAAAGGCCCAGGACGAGTGGACCCGGACCTACACCATCGCCCCGGGCGGCCGCCTGGAGATCGCCAACGTCAACGGCACGATCAATGCCTCCCCGGGCGAAGGCCCGCGCGTGGAGGTGCGGGCCGAGCGCATCGCGAAGGCCTCGAACGACGAAGCCGCGCAGGAGCTGCTCAAACAGATCGAGATCGTGGAGGATGCGTCCACCGACCGGGTGCGCATCGAGACCAGGGCTCCGAAGCTGTCGTGGGGCAAGCGGGGCCATGAGGTGCGCTACTGGGTCAAGGTGCCGCAGGGGCTTGCCCTGAACTTCGAGACGGTCAACGGCGGCGTCCGGCTCGAGAACCTCGACAACGCGATCGTGGCGTCGACGACCAATGGCGGCGTGCGCGGCTCGGGCCTGCGGGGCGCGGTCAAGGCGAGCACCACCAACGGCGGCCTTCAGATCCAGATGGCGGCGGTCACCGCCGACATCGACCTCGAGACCACCAATGGCGGCATTCGCCTGCAGTTGCCGCGCGACACCAGGGCCAACCTGGAAGCGCGCTGCGTCAACGGTGGGGTCGGGCTCCAGGACGGGTGGGGCTCGTGGCAGGAAACCGAGAAGTCGCGCCGCCAGCTCCGCGGACTGCTCAACGGCGGCGGACCGCGGGTATCCGCGGAGACGACGAATGGGGGCGTGCGGATCTCCCCCGTGGCCGGCTCCAGCACAGAGACTCCCTAGGTCCCGGCTCAGGTTTCACGGTAAGAAGGCGGGTCGCCTCGATCCGCCTTTTCCTGTACTCTGTGGTCTGGCTCCCGAGACGCGATGTCTGAAGCGGCCCAGATCTCTTCCAGCCTCGTCCTGGCCCCCTCCGCGCGAGTGACGTGAACGAAGACAAGGCCACGCGCTATCACCGGTTGAGGCGCCGCGCGTCGATCCTGGGCGCGGGGCTCGGTGCGCTCGTCCTGCTGCTGTTGCTCGTGACCGGCGCGTCGGCCGCCATGCGTGACTTCGCGTACGCGCGCGCCGGTGGGTTGTTCACGCTCACCGTCGTCCTCTACGTCGGCCTGGTCGCGCTCATTACCGAGGCCGTCCAGGTGCCGCTGGCCTTTCATCTCGGGGTGACGCTCGAGCGGCGGTTCGGGTTGAGCACGGAAACGACGGCGCGGTGGTGGTGGGATCACGTCAAGGTTGCGGCGATTGGGCTGCTGTTCGCCACGACCGCCGCCGTGCTCGTCTGCTGGCTGATCCGGTGGAGCCCGGAACGCTGGTGGATCGCGGCCGCGGCGGCATTCTCGGCCGTCACGATCGGGCTCGCGCAGCTTGCGCCCGTCGTGCTGCTGCCGCTCTTCTACGAGCTCGAGCCGCTCGACCGCCCGGCCTTGTCCGAGCGCCTCGTGGCGCTGGCGAACCGCGCGGGCGCCCCCGTGCTCGGCGTGTTCGAGTGGCGTCTCGGTGACAGGACCCGCAAGGCGAATGCCGCGCTGACCGGCCTCGGCCGCACGCGCCGCATCATCGTCTCCGACACGCTCCTTGCCGATCATTCCGACGATGAGATCGAGGTGATCCTGGCGCACGAGCTCGCGCACCACGTGCACGGCGACATCTGGCGAGGCATCGCCCTCGAGATGGCCGTGCTGATGGCCGGGCTCTTCGCCGCCGATCTCGCGATCGGGGCTGCCGCGGGCCGGTTCGGCATCACGGCGAAGTGGGATCCCGCCGCGCTGCCGCTCGTTGTGCTCGCCGGCGGCGCCGTGTCGCTGGCGCTGACGCCCCTGGCCAACGCCCTGTCCCGCGCCCACGAGCGCCGCGCCGACCGGTACGCGCTGGCGACGACCGGGAACGTGCCGGCGTTCACGTCCGCCATGAAGCGCCTCGGCGCACAGAACCTCGCCGAGGAGCGGCCATCGCGCCTCGTGGAGTGGCTGTTCTACACGCATCCGCCCGTGGCCGCGCGCATCGAGCTTGCCGAGGCCTGGTCGTCGTCACAGAAGCGCCCATCGTGAGGCCCCACGTCACCGATGCGACTCATCGTCTCCGTACTGCTCGCCGTGTTCGTGACCGCTGAGCACACCGCCGCGCCCCGAAAGGTGGCCGTGGCGCACCGCGGCGCATCGGCCTATGCGCCCGAGCACACCCTCGCCAGCTATCGCCTGGCGCTCGAGCAGGGTGCCGACTACGTGGAACAGGACCTCGCCGTCACGAAGGACGGCGTGCTCGTCTGCCTGCACGATCCGACGCTGGACCGCACGACGAACGTCGAGGAGCTCTTTCCCGGACGCTCGTCCACCGTGACGTGGGAGGGGAAGACCGTGACGGCGTGGCTCGCCAACGACTTCACGCTCGAGGAGATGAAGCGGCTCGACGCCGGCTCCTGGTTCGACCAGAAGTTCGCCGGCGAGCGGATCCCGACGTTCCAGGAGGCCATCGATCTCGTGAAGGGCAGGGCGGGGATCTATCCCGAGCTGAAGGTGCCGGAGGTCTATGCCGGCCGCAACGTCGAGTTCGAGCAGAAGGTGGCCGACATCCTGGCGACGAACGGGCTCCTCGGGAGGAACGCGGATCCGAAGACGCCCGTCATCCTGCAGACGTTCAGTGAGGCCACGGTGCGGAAGCTCGCGTCGATGAAACTGGCCGTGCCGGTGGTCTACCTGATTTACGGGTACGACGCGAACGAGTGGAGCCGCCGCGACCGCGTCGTCGCCGCGAAGGCGGCCGGCGCGAGCGGACTCGGCCCCGCGAAGGACATCGTCCTGAAGTACCCACAGGTCGTAACGTGGGCCCACGAGCTCGGGCTCACGGTCACGCCGTACACGTTCCGGTCGAGCAATACCGGGAGATTCCCGTCGGTTCGCGAGGAGATGGCGTACTTCTTGTACGAGCTCGGCGTGGACGGGGTGTTCACCGACAACCCGGATCAGTTTCCGAGACGCTGATCCAGCGCGGCGATCGCGTCGAGAATCGTGGCGGCGGCGCCGCCGAAGAACGCCGCGTCGATCTTCTCCGGCGTGTCCGTCGGCTTGTGATAGTCGGGATGATCCTCGACCCCGAAGTACACGAACGGGATGTCCGCTTCGTGGAACGGCCCGTGATCGGAGAGCAGCGTCCAGTCGTCCTGCCCGGTTCCCGGACGGTCGTGCCCGAGGAGGAGCGTAATCGGCGCCTTCGCCGCGACCTCTTCGAGCGGCGGCTTCAAAGCGGGGTAGTGATACGTGCCCGCGGCGTACAGCTCGCCCCTGTCGCCGCGCGCCACCATGTCGAGGTTGACGTTGAGGGCGACGCCGTCGCGCGGAACCGGCGGCGACCCGACAAATGCCCTGGCTCCCTTGAGGCCCTGCTCTTCGGCGTCGAAGGCGACAAACACCATGGTGTGCTGGAACGGCTGCTCGCGGCAGAGCCTCGCGAGGTCGAGCAGCACGGCCAACCCGGAGGCGTTGTCGTCGGCGCCGTGATACGTCTGGCCGTCGTGGACGCCGAGGTGATCGTAGTGCGCCGAGACGACGATCGTCCGGCCGCGGTGAGCCGCTCCTTCGCAGATCGCGGCCACGTTGGCGCCCTCCAGCGTCTCGCCGGCGCGGCTCGTGACGCGGAACGGCAACAGGTAGTCTGGTCCGGCGGGCGGGAGGCCGATGCGCGCGAACCTGGCTCTCACCCAGTCGCGCGCCTTCTCTCCGCCCGGCGTTCCCGTGCGCCGCCCGGCCATGTCGGGAGCCGCCAGCGTACGTACCGTGTCCATGAGGGCCGCCGTGTCGATGGTGCGACCCCGAGACGCGTGGGGCGGGCGCTCGTCGGTGCCCGGCGTGCAGGCCGCCAGGGCGCCGAGCGCCGCGAGGAGCAGCGCATCGACTCGAGGCCGCATGTTCAGCATCCGTGCACGACCGCTCTCGTGATGCTGCGGGTCTTCGTGGCTCAGCGGGACGCGACGACCAGCTCGCCTTTCATGCGGCGATGGCCTTCGGCGTTCGTCATGCCGCAGTAGAAGGCGAAGGTGCCCGGCTTGTCGGCGCGGAACTCGAAGGTCGTCGAGCCAGCGGCCGGGATGCGCTTCATGATGCGATAGCCGTCGATGACGAAGCTGTGCGCCTCGTCCTCGCTGCGGAGGGTGACCTTCACGAGGTCGTCCTGCAGGACCTCGATCCGGTTCGGGGAGAACTCGTAGTTCCGTGCCGTGATCGTGACCTCGCGGCGGTTGGGCGCCTGTTCCTGGGCCCGGATTGCCGTCTTGAGCACGGGCGACACGACGAGCGATACGCCAGTGCCGAAGAGGACGCATCCGAGCGACCGGCGGTTGAAGCCCATGCGTCTATTTTAGACGCCCCGCATCCCCATCCTGTCGGGAACGGCCTATTCCTTTTGCCCGGCTGGCTCGGCTGCGCGTCCCTGCCCGCTTCTTCCTGCAGGATGGCCTTGCGGCTCAGCCGGATCTTGCCCTGCACGTCCTTCACCCGGTTGATGCAGGCTTGCCGCAAGGACACCGGCACGCGCAGGACAACGGCGCGGAACGCGGCCCCGGGTCGCGGGCCACGAGCGCGAGGTGGACTCCGAGTCAGGACTCCGAGCATGGACGACGACCGCAGACTTTTTTGCGTACAGGTCGGTGCCATGCATGCCAGGCGCCGCCACCCAGGGCGATCATGGATGTCTTCAACCCGACGATCGGCGTCGCGCGGGCGCATCCTCGCCGGGGCGGAAAGAGGCGGCCGATCGGACCCAATGCGTGGCACATGTCCGTCGCGCGTCGGAAGCTCACCGCCGTACGACGGCGACGAGGCGCGTGCCGGCGTAGATGTAGTCACGGATCGTCTCCGCCGGCTGACCGGGGTTTTGCCACTCGGTGAGGAGCGCGTTGCTCGGGCCGCGGACGTAGACCGTCGTCACGCCGCCGCTCGTCTTCGAGACGCGCCACTGGTCGGCGTCGTACGCGAAGCTGGTGACGGGACCATCGACGGTCCTCAGCATGTTGTGCGGCGTGTAGGTGAACGGCTGGCCGCTGATGCTCGTGACATTCCCGTTGGCGTCGTACTGGAACGACACCTGGTCCTGCGTGGCGAGTCGACGCGTCTGCGGATCGTAGGTGTAGGTGGTGCCGTTCGGGATGCTGACGCGGTTCCCGTGGTCGTCGTACTCGTACCGGAGCGCCCACTGCGGCCCGGTCGCCAGGTGCAGCCGGTCGAGCGCATCGTAGGTGAACGTCTGCGGATGGTCCGGATCCCGGCCGTCCCGAATCCGGCGAGCGTTGCCCACGCCGTCGTAGTCCTCGTACGAC
>JBOGIW010000327.1:0-6311 GCA_050748045.1 Vicinamibacterales bacterium
GCCGAACGCGATGTGCTTGAACACCGAGGCGTCGGTCCGCCAGTAGCCGGGCCCGCGCAGGTGGTTGCGCGGCAGATCGCCGAACGTGCCGCGGGCCGGCCGGCCGAAGGCGCTGCCGTCCGATCCGATCGGGGTCGTGTTGAACCACTGATCGCGATTCTGCGGTCCCTCGGGATCGCCGATGAGATCCGGACGGTTCGGTCCCACGTCCCGATCCTGACCCGAGTTGCGATAGCTGACGTTGTACGGCAGGCCGCTCTGGATGATCGTGTTCGTATTGAACTGCCACCCGCCCGCGATAGCGTCGGCCACCGGCGACAAGTCCGTCATGTAGCGGCGGCCGCGTCCGACCGGAATCTCCGCCACAAGCGAGAACACGAAGCTGTGGACCCGATCCCAGTCGGGCGGGCCGTACTCCAGATCGCTGTCATAGAGGCCCTGGTGCTCGGGCAGGTCGGTCTCGAAGTACGACCCCCCATGCTGCCGCACGCGCTGCAGCGTGTAGTTCACGTTCGCGGAGTACCCCTGCGAATAGCGCTTCGTCAGCTTGACCTGCAGCGAGTCGTACGAGTTCGTCGCGCAGTTGCAGAAGTAGTCGATGCCCTGCGTCCAGCCGAACTTGTTGAAGAACGGCCGCCGGCTGTCGCGCGACACGCCGTCCAGATACCCGTTCAGCGTGGGCTCGTTGATGCCGACCTCCGGGCCATCGCCGGCAAAGACGTCGCGGCCACGGTTCCCCACGTACCCGGCCTCGATCGACATCGAGTCCGTCAGCTGTCGCTGGAGCGTGACGTTGAACGCGTCAACGGTCGGCGGGCGCTGCTTTTCGGGCAGGGCGCGGGCGGAGACGCCGTTCGGCAGGCGAAAACGGCCGGACGCCGGCACCGTCGGGAACGTCGGGGCCGACGGCCCGGCTCCGAGCGTGAACACCCGATCGAAATCCGAGGGAGCGTTCAGCGCCTGGACCGCCAGAACGGGCAGATTCTGCGTGACGCTGTGGCCGAAGAGCGATCCGAACACGCCGATGTCGAAGCTGCGGCCGTACCCCGCGCGCAGCACGGTCTTCTCCTGCACCTGATACGTGACGCCGAGGCGAGGCGCCCAGTTCAACGTGTTCTCGACGTTGCCGTCGAGACCGATGTTCCCGACGCCCGCGACGTTGATGAGGCCGGTGGCCAGGTCGAGAAAGCCGCCGTTCCCCGTCTCGTTCACCGTCTGCGGATTGATGACGTCGAGACGGAGGCCGTAGTTCAGCGTGAGCTTCTGTGTCGGCCGCCAGACGTCCTGCACGTAATAGAAATGGCGCCACTGCCGCTCGCGCGCATCGGTGTTCGGGCTGACGTACCGCCGGAGGCGCGTGACGTCGCCGAGCATGAAGCTGGCGAGCGCGAGGCCGCCGCCGATGGGGCCGCGGGTGCGATCGTTCGAGAAGGTCAGCTCCCCGGACCGGTGCGCATCGCTCGGCACGCGCAGGTTGTAGGCACGGCGCACGTCGATGCCGAACTTGAAGGTGTGATCGCGCCAGAGCTTCGTCAGGTTGCCCACGACCTGGTACTGCTGCTCGTCCTCGTCCAGCGGGCAGTTGCAGCGGCCGACGCGATCGCTCAGGCCCGAGCCGAACGCGATGCGCCGGCTGTCGCCATCGTCGCCGATGAAGAAGGCCGGCAGGCCCGAGGCGAACGTACTGTCGAGGTTGAGGCCGGGGATGCCGGCGTCGGTGGCAGGCGTGGTGCCGAAGTCGTTCGGCAGCACGTTGACCTTGTAGCGGAACCAGCCGAAGCGGAAGTCCGCGACGACCGTGTCCGAGAACGCCCAGTCGATGCCGTAGGCCAGGCTCTGGTTCCGCGCGTCGGAGATGCCGCCGAGGCTCACCAGCTCGTCGCCGCCGCCGGCGCCGAACGCCTGCGGGCCGCTCCGGAGGAAGTCGCCGAGGCTGTACCGGCCGAACATGTTCAGGTTGTCCCTCAGGCGCCCGTCGAGCCGGATGTTGAACGCGTTGGCGTCGAAGGTCTCCGAGCCCGAGGCGACGTAGTTGTCGATCGTGCCGTTCTCGCGTCCCGCCACGTTCGGCAGCGGGATGAGCCCCAGCACCGCGAGCGCCTGCGGCGACAGCCGGGCGGCCGGGATCTGGTTGCCGGGGAACTGCGTGCGCCCGTCCGGCGCGCCCGTCGCCGGATCGAAGATTGCCACGTTGTAGGCGCTGAAGTCCCCCGCGCGCGCCGCCGCGGTGGGAACCGTTCCCAGCCGCGAGCCGCCGACCTTGCTGCGCGTCCCCTCGTAGTCGCCGAAGAAGAACCACCGGTTCTGCTGGATCGGGCCGCCGGTCGAGCCGCCGAACTGGTTCTTCCGGGTCTCGGGCAGGAAGCGCCCCGTCAGGGGATCGGCCTGGAACTGCGTGAACGGGTTGCGCGACTGGAACCGGTCGCTCTGGTAGAACTCGAAGGCGCTGCCGTGGAAGTCGTTCGTGCCCGACTTGGTCTGGACCGACACGACGCCGGCCGTCGCCTGTCCGAACTCCGCGTCGTAGTTCTGCGACGTGATCTTGGTTTCCCTGATCGACTCGAGCGTCGGGTTGATCACGATGATGCCGAGAATCGGGTCGCGGTTCTCGGTGCCATCGAGCTGGTACGTCGTCCCGCTGAAGTGCTGCCCGTTCACCATCGTCTGCGTGGACCCCTGCGGGTTCTCGCTGGCAGCGTGCTGCCATCCGAGCTGCTGCGTGCCGGGCGTGAGGAGCACGAACTTCGTGAAGTTGCGATCGAGCACCGGCAGGTCGGTGATCTGGCGCGCGTCGAACGTCGTCGCGACGTCGGCGCGGTCCGTCCTCAAGAGCGGCGACACGCCGGTGACCGTGACCTCTTCGCTCACCTCGCCGAGCTCGAGCCGGATGTTCAGCGGGGTGTTCGTATCGACGCTGACGTTGACACCTCTGAACACGCCCTGCTTGAAGCCTGGAAGCCCGGCCCGCACTTCGTAGACGCCGGGCAGCAGACGATCCTTGATGTAGAAGCCGGAGTCGTTGGCGACGACTTCGTCGGTGGTTTTCCGTTCGAGGCTGGTAATCGTGACCGTGACGCCAGGCAGCACGCCGCCCGTGTTATCGGTGATCGTTCCACTGATGCTGCCGTACACGGCCTGGCTGGCCGCGGGAACAGCCGTGGCGAAGAGCAAGACGCACAGCGTGACGGAGACACACAGGCGGGGCAGGGTGGGCACGCGAGGCGGGCAGGCCATGAAACCACCTCCGAACGAGGACCGATCGACCGTCCGGCCACTCTAGTGCTCACGATCACGAAGCGTCAAGACGGAAACAGCGAAAAATGCGCACAATCTCAGCCGCACGCGCGTGTCGTGCATGATGGATTCAGATTCCTGGAGACGTGATGCGACGAAGTTGGATCGTGTTGCTGGTTCTGTTGACGTCGGCGCACGCCTGGCCGCGCGCGCAGGTGCACGGCGTCGCGCGATTTTCGCTCGACGGTTCCGCGCTGGCGCTGCGGCGCGGCCTGACGACGGGCGCGTTCGTCGATGTCGTGGGGCGGCGCAGTGCCGCAATGGGGTACGAAGGTCGCCCATTGGAGATCTGGGTATACCCGCTGAAGGTCCTCGACGATCTTCGCTTGAGCTTCAGGCTCGACGGTTATCCAGTCGCCGTGCCCGCGTTCGAGCTGCCGGGCACGATCGAGGTGCGACCCGGCTCGACGGTTCTCACCTCGTCGCACGCGGCATTCACGGTGCGACAGATCGTCTTCGCGCCGATCGATGAAGCCGCCGTGATCATCCTGCTCGACATCGACACCGTGCTGCCGATGACCGTGATCGGCTCCTTCCGGCCCGCGCTCAAGCCCATGTGGCCGGCCGGCGCGTCCACGTCGACTGCCAGTTGGGACGCCCTTGCCCGCGCCTACGAGCTCTCCGAGGAGAGCGGGCGGTTCGCCGCGCGCATCGGCGTGCCCGGCGGCGTCGATCGATCGGTGATGCCGTATCAGGAGGAGCCGCGCGACCTCCCGCTGGAGTTTTCGATCGAGGTCTCGCCGGAGGAAGCCCGGCGCGATCTCGTCCCCATCGTCATCACCGCGTCGATGGAGGGCCGTGCCGGGGCCCGCGCCGTCCACGAGCGCGTCCTCGCGGACGTGTCCGGACTCTTCCGGCGCACGTCCGAGCACTACGCCCGCCTGATGGCCACGTCGGCCGCGATCTCCACACCCGACTCGCGCCTCGACCGCGCGTTCCAGTGGGCCGTCGTCGGCATGGACAAGGGGTTCGTGACGAACCCGGCGCTCGGGAGCGGGCTGGTCGCCGGCTTCCGCACGTCGGGCAACAGCGAGCGTCCCGGCTTTGCCTGGTTCTTCGGCCGCGATGCGCTCTGGACCTCGCTGGGACTGACGGCGTCGGGCAGTCCCGACGGCGCGCGCAGGGCGCTCGAATTCCTGGCCACGTACCAGCGAGACGACGGGAAGATCCCGCATGAGATCTCGCAGAGCGCGACGCTGGTGCCGTGGTTTACCGGCTTCCCGTACGCGTGGGCCAGCGCAGACGCGACGCCGCTGTTCGTGATCGCGCACGCGGACGCGTGGCGCGCCGGCGGCGATCGAGCGTTCCTCGAGCGGCACTGGCCGTCGATCCTGAAAGCGTATCGCTTCTCCGCCGCGACCGACGCCGACGAAAACGCGCTCGTCGACAACACGGACGTGGGCCACGGCTGGGTGGAGGGCGGAGCGCTGTACCCGCCGCACGAGGAGATCTACCAGCAGGGACTCTGGATCGAAGCGTCACGGAGCCTCGCCGAGATGGCGATGGAGATGGGCGACCGGGCGACAGCCGACGCCGCGCTCGCAACAGCCGAGCGCACGCGCGCCGCCGTCGAGTCGACATACTGGCTGCCCGGCGCATCGCACTACGCGTTCGCGACGCGGCAGCCGGCGCGCGCGCGCGCCGTCGCCGAGCCCGGCCCGAATCGTGAGCGACGCCAGCGTCGGCTCGACGAGCTCGCCGGCGCACGCATCGTCGGCGAGGACACGGTATTGCCGGCGGTGCCGATGTGGTGGCGGACGCTGGACCCGGCGCGCGCCGATTCCCAGGTCGATCGCCTCGGGAGCGGCGCGCTGGCCACCGACTGGGGCCATCGGATCCTGTCGAACGGCAGCCAGTTGTACGACCCGCTCTCCTATCACTACGGATCGGTCTGGCCGCTCTTCACCGGCTGGGCGTCGATGGCCGCGTACCGCTACGGTCGCCCGCACGTCGGCGCGCAGGCGATCATGGCCAACGCGCTCCTCACCGAGACTGGCGCGCTCGGCTACGTGACGGAGCTCCTCTCGGGCGACGTGAACGCGGCCTTCGGCCGATCGTCGCACCACCAGGTCTGGTCGGAGGCGATGGTCGTCACGCCGATCGTGCGTGGCATGCTCGGCATCGAGCCGCTCGACGGAGGCCGGCGCCTGCGCATCGCGCCGCAGATCCCCGCCGACTGGACTCGTGTCCGCATCACGCGCGTGGTCAGCGGCGGGGCGCGCTTCGACGTGGAGGTGACGCGCACACCCTCCGTGGTCCGCTTGAGGATCACCCGAGGTCCGGCGCCGCCCGGTGCTCGGCCGCCGGCCCCGGCGCTGCTCCTGGCACCTGCCTTCCCGCTGGATGCAACCGTCGATCGCGTGACGGTCAACGGCCGGACCGCCGCGCCCGCCATCGTACGCCTGGGCGACGTGCAGTTCGTGGAAGTGGCGGTGGCGCAGCCGGCCGAGGAAACCGTGGCGGAGCTTCGCTACCGTGGCGGCTCAGACGTGTACGTGCGCACGCCGGGGCCTGCGCCGGGCGCGCGCAGCGAAGGCATCCGCGTGCTCCGGTCGCGCGCGGGCGCGGGCGCGCTCAGGCTGCTGCTGGAAGGGCGCGGCGGGCGGATTTACGATCTGTACCTCAAAACCGCGCGCCAGATCGGCGCGGTGCAGGGTGCGACCGTGGTCCCCCGACCGGGGCTCGATCCGATCCTGCGGGTGACGTTCGAGGGAGACGATCGGAGCTACATCCGCCGCGAAGTTGTGCTCGAGCTCGGCAGCGTGCGGCTCCGTTGATCCGTGCCGCGGCGCATGACTTCGCTTGTCCACGACCACGCAGAGACGCAGAGACGCAGAGTCACACAAGGCCACGAGCGCTCCGCGTCTCCGCGACTCCGCGTGGGACGCCGACAAGCGGAATCAGCGACGTCACCTCCCATCCGCCGCGGATCCCTCGCGAATCCTCACGACCTGCCTGCCCTTCACATCCCGCAACACGTCGACAATGCCGCTCGGCCACCGGACCTCGATGCGATC
>JBOGIW010000328.1:0-13250 GCA_050748045.1 Vicinamibacterales bacterium
GCCGAACACCTCGCTGTAGAACCTCATCGCCGCGGGCGCGTCGGTGGTCATCAGCTCGTGCCACGACGCCTCGCCGGCTTCTGCCGCAGCCTCAGGCCGCTGCTCGGCGCTCGCCGGCTCGTAGATGGAGAAGGCGGCGCCTTGCGGGTCCTTCATCATCTGCATGCGGCCGACGGTAGGCACCTCGATCATTGGAGAACACTCGTTGCCGCCGAGCTGCCTGATCCGGGCTGCGGCCTCCTCCAGTTTCGGCACGCCAACATACATCGCCCAAAACGGCGCCGCGTTCATGCCTTCCGGCCTCGCCATGACGCCGGCGACCGGAATCTGTCCGCTCCGATTGAACATGGTGTAGGGCTCAGGCGAGCTCTCGAATGGCGCCGGCGTCCAACCGACCACCGTGCTGTAGAACGCCTCGGCGGCCTTCATATCGGTGGTAATCAATTCGTACCAAAGAGGGCGTCCGAGCAAGGTTGAAGCGGCAACAGTCATCGAAACCTCCCGGGCTGGAGAAAGACGTTCATCATGGCGTTGCTTTCACTGTCGCCGGCGTGGCGTACGCCTGCTCGAGGCGCGCGATGTCGAACTTCTTCATCTGGAGCATCGCCTCGGTGACACGGCGGGCACGGGCAGGGTCGGGGTCCTTCATCATCTCCCCGAGGACCGTGGGCACGATCTGCCAGGAGACGCCGTAGCGATCCTTGAGCCAGCCGCACATCTCGATTGCGCCGCCGGCCGACAGCGCGTCCCACAGGCGGTCGATCTCCTCCTGGTCGTCGCAGTTCACCATCAACGAGATAGCGTGGTTGAACGGGTCCAGCGGTCCGGCGCTGATCGCCATGAACGGCTGCCCGGCGAGCGTGAATTCGACGACGGGAACCGAGCCTGCCGGGCCGCTCGGCGTGTCGGCCGGAATCGGGGTGACGCTGTCCACTCGTGAGTCTGGGAACAGCGAGACGTAGAAGTCCGCCGCCTCGACGGCGTTAGCCACGAACCACAGGTGCGGCACGATCTTCGCGCTGGCGGTGACCTTCTGCGTGCTGGACATGGCTCATTCTCCTTGTTCGAGGCTTGGTGCAACAGTAAAGACTGTCCGCGTGGACAAAAGTCATCGCTCGTCCGGCGGGAGGCCACCACGCTACTGGACAGCGTCTGGATCCATCCAGATGGGCTCCCAGTGATGACCGTCGAGGTGATAACAAGCTCAGGCGTAGCTGAAACCGTTGCACGGTGCGGCAGCGGCTCGCGTCCGCCGCTATCCTGTTGCGTCATCGCTGGAAGTGGATATACAATGCGATATGTATATCTTTTCCCTGAGGACGTGTCATGCAGGTCGCAAAATGGGGTAACAGTCTGGCCGTTCGACTCCCTTCCGCGGTCGTAGAAGCACTCGACCTCAAGGAAGGCGACCAGATCGAAATCCGAATCGCGGGTAAACGCGAATTCGAGATCGGCCGCGACCGAAGCAAGGAACACGCGCTCGCACGACTGCGGCGGCTGCGCCGCCCTCTGCCCCCCGGCTTCTCGTTCAGCCGGGACGAAGCGCATGAGCGGTAAGCCATTCTTCGACACGAACGTGCTGATCTACGTCGTCGGCCAGAAGGACGGTCGGACACCGGCGGCCGAAGCGCTCGTCGCCACTGGTGGTGTCGTGAGCGTTCAGGTGCTGAACGAGCTGGTGTCGGTTGCCACCCGGAAACTCGGCATGACGTGGGACGAAGTCGGCGAGGCGGTCGCCGCCATTCGAACGCTGTGCCCGTCGCCAGTGCCGCTGACGATCGAAACCCACGAGGCCGCTCTCCGAATCGCCGCGCAGTACGGCTATCACATCTACGATGCGCTCATCGCCGCCTCGGCGTTGGAAACTGGGTGCCGGACTCTTTATTCGGAAGACCTGCAGGATGGCCAGGTCATCGACGGACGCCTGACCATTCGCAATCCATTCGTGACATGAGCAAGAGCGCTCGAGTTGTCAAGAGCCGGTCTGGCGGGCAACTGCAGGCTCTCTTCGGCTCATTCTCCGTGCTATTCCTCGCGTGCCATGAACACTCTGGCCGCGTTCCGATCGCGCTCCCAGTGTCCGGGACGGCCGGGCGTCCACGGCGCCTCGGTCCAGAAGAACGTAAACGCGTTGACGCCTGATGGCAGCACGGCCTCGTAGCCGCCATCCGGCACCGGCACGAGCGGCACGTTGTACACCGGGTTCCAGGCGCCGTCCGAACCAGTGACACTGGCATGCACGAAGCCGCTGCCGGTGACGCGAACGCGGAGGCGGCGTCCCGGTGGGACGTGCGGACGCTCGAAGGTCCACGGCACCGTATCGCGGGCCTCGGGCTGGCTCGGTGGAAGCGCCGCCGATCCGGACTCGTGCAGCGCGGCCGTTGCCGCAACGATCACGTCTATTGTCGAGTGATAGCGGCGCTGGAGACTGACGATGGGCTTGCCGGCCGCGTCCATCATGGCGTCGCCGACGTCGATGACGGTGCCCACCTTGGGGGCGAGAGCGTGATCGATCCTGCCGCGCGCCGTGGAATCAGCGATGTACGCCGTGCTCGCGAGATCGAGCGCGGGCATGCCTTGCAGGCGTCGCTCCTGTGAAAGTCCCATTAGCACATCGAAACCGCAGGACCTGTCACGGCCGGCCTCACTTGAGACAAGCCGGTACGCGCCATCCTGGAAGGCGAAGATCTCGGTACCACCGGACAGGACGAGCAGTGCGTTTGCCAGCGGCCCCGAACGCGGGCCGAGCTCCACGATGAGAGGCCTGAAGAGCCGGGCGTACAGCCAGTCGAAGGCGGTGGCGGTACTGAACACGAGCACGCCTCCGGCGGCGAGGTAGTTCGTGAGCACTTCGATTGTGTCCTTCTTGAGGGCGTCCCCGGAAAAGGCCGTCAGCATCTCGTCCAAATCGGTGACAACGACGCACCGGCCCGTCTGCCGGATCGTGGCCAGGAAACGCTCGAGCGAGACGACCTGCGCCGGCGACAGATCCGCGAAGAGGGCTTCCTGAACCTCCCCGAGCGTTCTCCGTTCCGGCTTGGCCACCTGGAAATATGTGCTGAGCATCTGCCTCACGCGTGCCTCGCCCTGCTCGTCACGCCACGCCTCGGCCGCCGCCTCTCGCGCCAGCTCGACGAAAAGCGGCGTCACCTCGACGAGCCGCGCGGGTCACCGGGGGTCACGGCCACCCACCCGAAGTCCGTCAGCAGGAGACCTCCGTTACCCGTCCCGTGCTGACGTCCGACGTCGATCGCGATGTAGTCCCGCCTGAGCCACGAACCAGGGGAGTAGCGGATTTCCCCGCGGCGGCTCGCCGTGTGGCCGACGACCTGCGGCAGCAGGCCGCCATGGTATCGGTAGTGGTCCACCTCGCGAAGGTCCGGCGTGAACACACCGGCCGGCTCGTATCCGATCTCGCCCGGCATGCGCCGCTCTCGCGTGTGACTCGTCCCGATGTGGAAGATCTCGTGGGGCAGGTCCCGGGCCCTGATTCGCTCCCGTTCGACGAGCGCCTGGCGAAGCACGTCGTTGACGTAGGACGCGACGGCCTCCGCGTCGCGCGCTCCGCGCTCCCGCATCGCGAGCTCGACGATATTGGGAAGGACGCCTCCGTGCATGAACAGCTTGCCGTGTTCGGAGTACGCCGCCTGCACCGTCAGGCCCGGATGCCGCTCCGGATGCAGCGCCGCCTCCCGGATCGTCGGCCACAGTCGATAGCCGAGGGACTCCTCGCCGCCCTGGCCACCTTCCCGATCGACGTACAGATCGTGGTTGCCCAGCGTCCACACGATGCGCCCGCCGAGCCTGTGCGCCTGCGCGGCGAGGCGGTGGATGAAGTCGAAGACCTCCTGGAGATGGCGCCCATGGCCTACGTCGCCGGCGAGCACGAGCGGGCCGTCGCGCGCGAACCAGTGCCCGAGCGAATCGATGAAGCCGAGCGCATGGAGGATCTCCTTCAGCGCGTGCAGCTTGCCATGGACGTCGCCCACGACACCCACCCGTTTCGTACAGTTTCCGAGGAACTCCGAGATGTCGCGGTGCGCGGCCAGGCTCCGCTCGACGGCCACGTCTGCCACGCTCACGTCCTCCATTTGAAGAAGGTGCAGCTCGTGCGGCGCGAGACCGATGACGAGTCCGCGGCGAGCCAGGCCGTCTCCGGGACGGACGTACATCTCCCCGGTGAAGAGGTCGCGAAGGTGATAGTGGATGGCTGGATCGTCCTGCACGTCCAGTTCCGCCGGGAGTTGCGCCCGGCCCCAATGCCTCACGAGCCCCCGCCCATCGTCCGACACGTTGGCAACCAGGATGAGCGGTCGATTCTCGTAGACCTTCAGGCCGGCTCGAGACTGCGCCAGCGGGCGGTCGTCGTGCATCCCCAGCACGGCGACCGTGCGGTCGTACGCCGTGTCGGGCGCAACGGGATCGAGCATGGAACGGACCAGCTCGCCGACCGGATGCCTGAGGACCGCCCACAACTAGCGTGCATCACGGTGTTGATGATGTGCGTCCGGCGCTGCTGCCACGTCTCGTCGAAGCGCTCGAAACCGAACGACCCTCGCCCTTCCTCGACTCCCTCGGACGCGTCATGAAACTCGCGCACGAGCGCGGCGGCTTCGTCGGCACCTTGCGGCGGCACGTCGCCGAGGCCGTGACGTCCTGCTGAACGCGCCACAGGGCCCGCCGGCTGCCGTCACGGGACAAGCGAGAATGTTGTCGACGGAGCGTTCCTCAGACGGATGCACCGACAGCGGGTCACGAACGTCCCCCGCGCCGGCGTCGATCACCGCCATGTGCGGATCGAAAATCTGCAGACGTTCGGTTGGTCCGGAGCCGACGATGCCGATGTTCAGGAGGGAGAAGTCGAGGTGCGAGACGCCGCAGCGCCACAGTTGCTGTGTGAACTCCTGGTAACGCGCCTGCAGGTCGCGGGCGGCTGCTCCGGGCACGAACGGAGCGCTCACAAACTCGAACGGACTCTCATTATCCGTGTAGCGGATTTAGGGGGCAGGTCACTCAGTGCCGCACAGATCGACCCTCGGATGAAGGCCGTTGCGACGGTCAGCATGTATGACATGGGGCGCGACCGCCGTCAGGGCCTCGGCGACATGTCCGAGGCAGATCGCAGAAAGGCTCTGGAAGACATCGCCCAGCAGCGCTGGGCCGAGGCCGAGGGCGGCAAGAAGAAGTACGTCATCGGGACCCCCGAAACCATTTCTGCTCATTCTCCGGCCGTTGCGCGGGAGTTCTACGATTACTACCGCACGCCCCGCGGGCATCATCCGCGCTCGACAACCGCCATGTCGCCGATCAGCAACGGTGCGCTGATGCAGTTCTGCCCAATGCGGCGATCGTCGCCTTGACGCGACACGAGGACGACACGTATCTGGAGGAACTGCTTCGAGCCGGCGGTACGACTCCGCTCGGTGATGTACGATCGCTACTTCACCGACACCTACCAGGTGATGCCGCTGCACGGGTACACCCGTCTGTTCGAGCGGATGCTGGCACACCCGAACATCATGGTTTTACTGAACGCTGATTACCGCGAGGTGCGGCAGGTGATCCCGCACGGAGAAGTGATCTGCACGGGACCGATCGATGAATGTTTCGATTACCGGTTCGGAAGAATGCCGTACCGTTCGCTGGAGTTCAAGTTCGAGACGCGCGACGTCGCCGTCGCACAGCAGGCGCCGGTGATCAATTACCCGAACGAGAACGCGTATACCCGGATCACCGAGTTCAAGTACTTGACAGGGCAGGAGCACCACAAGGCGACGCTGGTCTACGAGTTCCCGCAGGCCGAAGGCGATCTCTATTACCCGGTTCCGCGCCCCGAAAATCAGCAGATATACCGTAAATACCAGGCGCTCGCGGGCAAGACGCCGGGCGTGCATTTCCTGGGGCGGCTCGGCACCTACAAGTACTACAACATGGACCAATGTGTCGCACAGGCGCTCCCCTACTACCGCAAGGTGCTCGTCGGCGATGAGGAGCTCGCGACGACGGCATGATGCGGATCCGTGTCACGGGCGGAGCCGGCTACATCGGCAGCGTCGTTACCGAACAACTCGTCGAGCAGGGTCACGCGGTGCTGGTGTTCGACAACTTGTCGAAGGGACACCGTTAGACCGCTCGAAGAACAGCTCTCCCTCTCGGCGTGACGGCCGCCGCGCGTCGGCCGGCACACCTCACGGGCGAGCCATGCCCAATCGATACTCGGTAGCCGCTTCGTACCGTTCGCCCGGTCTCAGCACGGCGGTGGGAAACCAAGCCACATTCGGCGCGTTCGGGAATCGCTGCGTTTCGAGACAGAGTCCTTGATGCCGCCGGTAGGCGCACGCGCCTTTGCCGAACGCCGTGCCGTCCAACTTGTTGCCGGAATACAACTGCAGTCCCTCACACGTGGTGCGGACCTCGAGCGTCCGGCCGCTGTTCGGATCGATGAGCCGCGCGGCGAAGCGCATCGAGCCATCGTCTGCGTTCAACGCGAAATTGTGATCGTAGCCGCCGGCGATGCCCAGCTGCTCCTCGTCGTCGTGAATTCGAGCGCCGATCGATTCCATGTCGCGGAAGTCGAACGGCGTCCCGGCTACCGGCCGGAGCTCGCCGGTAGGGATCAGGCGGCGGTCGACTGGTGCAAAGCGATCGGCGTTGATTTGCAGCCGGTGATTCAGGATATCGTGGCTGCACTCGCCGCCGAGGTTGAAGTAGGCATGATTGGTCAGATTGACGATCGTCGGCCTGTCCGTCGTTGTGGCGTAGTCGATGCGTAGCGTGTTGTCGTCCCGGAGGGTATATCGAACGACGGCGGTCAGCGTCCCTGGATATCCCTCTTCTCCGTCGACGCTCACGTAGGTGAGCTCCAGTGCCTCCCCGGATGCGGCCGCCGCCGGCTCGGCGCGCCAGACGACCTTGTTGAACCCGGTGGCGCCGCCGTGAAGGGAATGCTGGCCGTCGTTGCGCGCCAGCATGTGAGCGACCCCGTCGAGCGTGAAGCGGGCGTGGGCGATGCGATTGGCGTAACGGCCGACGATGCCGCCGAAATACTCGCGGCCGGCGATGTAGCGGCCGAGCGCGTCGTATCCGAGGACGATGTCGGCGGACGGCGTGCCGTGAACGAGGCGCACGAGTGTTCCGCCGAATGTCGCAATCGCGGCAATCGTGCCGGTCGCGTTCGTCAGCGTGTACAGCTCGACCGCTCGCCCGTCAGGGGTGCTCCCCCATCGCTCGCACTGCATTCGGCGCCTCAGATTGAACAGGCGCGTGCCGCTCCAGCCACCGCCAGGCCGAGGAAATGATCATGTCGAGATCCTGAAACCTCGGCGTCCACCCTAACTCGGCCCGGATGCGACTCGAACTGGCGACGAGCATCGCGGGATCGCCGGGCCGTCGCGCCGCGACGGTGACGTTGATCGGCCGGCCTGTCACGCGGGCGGCCGAATCGATCACCTCGCGGACGGTGTAGCCCGATCCGCCGCATCCGAGGTTGTACGCCTCGCAGACGCCCGCACGCCCGAGCGGCTCGAGCGCGAGGACATGGGCGCGCGCGAGATCGTCCACGTGGATGTAGTCGCGGACGCAGGTGCCGTCCCTGGTCGGGTAATCGTCGCCGAAGATTGTGACGCACGGCAGGCGGCCGGCCGCCGCATCGAGCACGAGCGGGATCAGATGGGTCTCGGGCGAATGCCGTTCTCCGAAGCGTCCGGTCGCGCCGGCGGCGTTGAAGTACCTCAGGCTGATCGAGCTGAGTCCGTGCGCGACGGCGTACCACCGGAGCGCGTGCTCGAACGCAAGCTTCGTTTCCCCGTACGGGTTGGTCGGCTGCTTCGGATCGGACTCCTCAATCGGCTGCTTGACCGGTTCGCCGTAGACCGCGGCCGTCGACGAGAAGACGAGCCGCCGAACGCTCGCGCCGAGCATCGCGTCGAGCAGCGCGATTCCGGCGGCGAGATTGTTGCGGTAATACTTGCCCGGATCGGCGACCGATTCGCCCACGAGGGAATCTGCGGCCAGATGGATCACCGCGTGCGCGCCGAACTCGCGCAGCGCGCGTGTCACCGTCTCACGATCGATCAGGTCGGCGCGGACGAACGCGGCCGATTCAAGCACGGCGTCCGCATGTCCCTTCGAGAGATTGTCGATCACCAGCACATCGTGGCCGGCGGCAGCCAGCTCTTCGCAGACCACGCTGCCGATGTAGCCGGCGCCGCCGGTTACTGCGACGCGCATTCCTGCGTTCCGGCCTTCACGGGCGCCGGCGGCAGCGCGCCCGCGTAATCGGCCAGCGCGGCGTCGAGAGCACGCATCAACCGGCCGCGTCTGCTGGCGAGCGGCGTGTAGCGAGGCCGCGGCGCGGCGCCGAACACGTCGGCGGCTCGGCACTCGACGATCAGATCGGCGTCGAGGGATGCGCCGACCGCCACCTTCCGCGCGAACGCCGCCCAGGTGACGGCGCTTTCGTTGGCGAGGTGCCATACGCCGTGTTCGCCGTCTATCAACAAATCGAGCGCCGCGTGCACGAGCTCGGGGACGTAGGTCGGCGACACGGTCACGTCGGCGGCAGCGCGGAACGGTTGACCCGAGGCGAGCGCCCGCCGCACGTTCGCGGCGAAGTTGTGATCGTCCCACGGTCCGAAGAACGCGCTGGTTCGGACGACGAGCGCATCGGGATGCAATGACAGCACCAGGCGCTCCGCTTCCGCCTTTGTCAGACCGTACACGTTGCGCGGAGCCGGCCGATCGTCTTCCGTGTAGGGGTGCGCGCCCAGCCCGTCGAAGACGAGATCGGATGAAAACGTCACGAACCCGATGCCGAGCTGCCGGCAGGCTGCGGCGAGGTTGATGGCGCCGCCCACGTTGTCGCGCCAGCACGACTCCCGATCGCATTCGGCATCATCGACGCGGACGTACCCGGCCGCGTTGATTACCCCCCACGGCGCTGCCGCGCGGATGGTGCGCTCGACGGCGTCGCGATCGGCGATGTCGAGCTCGGCGCGGGAGAACATCCGCACGGCAAGTCCGCGCATCCGGCAGACGCGCTCGAAGGCCCGCCCCAAGGTTCCGCGCGCGCCGATCACCATCAGCGGCCGTGCCGCAGGGTCGCCGTCGCCGCCGGCGGCAGGCCCGCGGGACTGGTGCCACCATCCCCGATGCGCCAGCACCGGGTGAGACAGCTCCCCTCCGGAGGCGATTTGCCGGATCATCCGGGCCAGCGCCGTCGGACGCGGCTGCGCGGCGCGGATGTCGAAAACGCCTGGCTCGTAGTGATTCCGATCGAGCGTGACCAGCGAATCCCAGTCGAACGAGCCGAGCAGCGCCCACGCGGTCACGGCCCGGACATCAACACCCCGGCGGCTGGCGGCATTCGCGGCGCGCCAGCTCTCCGCAAGCCACCGCAGCTGCTCCTCACGGGTACAGTGCAGGTGCACCTCGGTGATCGCCAGGGGCAGCAAATACCTGTTCCACGCTTCGATCAGCCGCGCCTCGTGCCCGGCGATCCCGTCGGGGCGCGCGCGCACGCTCTCGACGTCGGTGTAGCGGACGAGCCCGTTGCCGCCGTGGTACATGCGCGGGTAGCGGTCGAGGCGCTCGTCGAGCCACCGATCGCTCGTGACGTAGTAGTTCAAGCCGACGATGTCGGGCGGCAGCGGGTCGTGGAAGAACAGGAGGTCGTTTTCGGTCGCTCCGGCGGACTGCAGGTATTCCCACATCGGATGGTCGCGCGTCACCCGTCCGGCCAACAGATCGATCGTGAGCCACTGCCGGTGGCGTTCGAAGTCGATCTGGGCCTGCAGCGCAGGCGTGCCGTCGATCGATCCGGCATCCTCGGTCTGCACCAGTTGCGCCGCCGGATTCACCTCGCGCACCGCACGCATTGCGAGGACGGTCGCACGCAGCTGGTTGATCAACGCGAGGACGAACGCGCGGTCGCTGGTCGCGTGCGGATACCAGTGGCCGTACAGACCGCTGAATCTCGCCGTCGTCATCGGTTCGTTGACCGGCGTATAGGCATCGATCCACGGATAGCGCTCGGCGACCGCCCGGGCGTATTCCGCCAACAGCCGCGGGAAATCCGGATCGACGAGCGATGTGTAGCGCGGTCCGCTGCCGTGATGCACGAGGCCGGCGATCGGACGCATGCCGAGGGACGCGAGACGCGCGAGCCGCGCATCCGCCCAGGACCAGTCGATCGTCCGGAGCGTGCGCGGGGCGAGCCGCTCCCACAGAAGCGGGAAGCGAAGCGTGCGGATGCCGAGCGCGGCGAACCGATCGAGGTCGTCAAGGCGATGGTCGTGGCCCGTGCGCGCGATTTCGTCGAACCACCGGTCGCGCACGCGGTTGCACGTGCACTCGACGCCACCCCAGATCTCCGGCCTCATGCGGTCCTCAGCGCGACGTCAGGGCGGTGCGCGCCGATGATCTTCCTGTACAGCGTCAGTGCCTGGGCGACACACTGATCCATGTTGTAGTACTTGTAGGTGCCGAGCCGGCCAAGGAAGTGGACGGTCGGCGTGCTGTCGGCGAGCGCCTGATATTTCCGATAGAGTGTTGTGTTCTGGGCCCGCGGCACCGGATAGTACGGCTCGCCCTCCGCCTGCGGGTACTCGTAGACAACCGTCGTCTTCGGGTGCTCCTGTCCGGTCAGGTATTTGAACTCGGTGATCCGCGTGTAGGCGTTCTCGTTCGGATAGTTGATCACCGGCGCCGGCTGGGCGACGGGAACGTTGCGCGTCTCGAACTTGAATTCGAGCGAGCGATAGGGGAGCTTCCCGAAGCGGTAGTCGAAGAACTCGTCGATCGGACCGGTGAAGATCACATGGCGGTGCGGGATGTCGCTCTTCACCTGCCGGTAGTCGGCGTTGAGCAGGATCTTGATGTTCGGGTGCGACAGCATTCGTTCGAACATCCGCGTGTACCCGTGGAGCGGCATCACCTGGAACGTGTCGGTGAAGTACCGGTCGTCGCGGTTCGTCCGCACCGGGACCCGCGCGGTCACCGCCGCATCGAGCTCCGACGCGTCGAGTCCCCACTGCTTGCGCGTGTAGTTCTTGAAGAACTTGTTGTAGAGTTCGCGCCCGATCTTGCTCACGATCACGTCCTCGGAAGTCGCGATGCTGGCCCGCGGCTCGGCGACGGATTGGAAGAACTCCTCGAGTTGAAACGAGGTCAGCGAGGTCCCGTACAGCTGGTTGACCGTGTTCAGGTTGATCGGGATGGGCACGAGCTGGCCGTCAACGCACGCCAGCACGCGATGCTGGTACGGCCGCCACTCCGTGAAGCGCGAGAGGTACTCGTATACCTCACGCGAGTTGGTGTGGAAGATGTGCGGTCCGTATTTGTGAACGAGGATGCCGGCGGCATCGTAATGGTCGTACGCGTTGCCGCCGATGTGGTTGCGCACGTCGCAGATCAGCACCTTCTTGCCCGTATCGGTCGCGAGGCGCTCCGCAATCGTTGCGCCGGCGAACCCGGCGCCGACCACCAGATAATCGAACATGATGGCCTCAAGCAGTCTTGGCGCTGTCGGCGGCTTCGCCGAGCGCAACTTCGAGCAGGTGGCCGATTTGCATCCAGGTGCCGTCCCACGACGTCTGCCGGAGGAATGCGTCGGCGGCCGTTCGCCGCCCGACGGGGTCCTCCGCCATCGCCGCTTCGCACGCCGCGACGAACTCGGGCACCGCGTCGGCGATCCGCGCCAGTCCGCATTGGCCGTACGGGCGGACGACGTCCCGGATCGAGGTCGATACCACGGGCACGCCGGCGGCGAGGTACTCGGGCGTTTTCGTCGGGCTGATAAACCGCGTCGCCTCGTTGCGCGCGAACGGGATGAGCGCCACGTCCCACCCCGCCAGATACGCCGGCAGCTCGGTGTACTGCTTCGCACCCAGATAGTGGATGTTCGGGCCCTGCGGGAGCACGGCCGGATCGATCTTGGCGATCGGGCCGACGAGCACGATCTGCCACCCCGGCCGTGCGGCAGCGACGCCGTCGAGGAGTTCGATATCCAGCCGCTCGTCGATCACGCCGAAGAAGCCCAGACGCGGGTGCGCGAGTCGAGCTTGGTCCGGCGGATCGACTCCCGGCAGTCGCGCCCGGCCGAAGTGCGCCACGTCGACGCTGCTCGGGAATGCGTACACGCTCGGATGCGCATCGCGTTTGGCTTCATACAGCGATTGGCCGCCGGTCAGGACGAGCGTCGCCCGCCGAAGCAGCTCGGCCTCGTACTGCTTGAGCGCGGGCGGGGCGTTGGCGAAGGCGGAGAGCTCGTCCATGCAGTCGTAGATCGTCGCGAGCGGCGTCAGATGAGCCGCGAAGCGGAGCGCCATCGGCGTGTAGTACCAAAGGATGTATCTGTCGATGCCATACCGCGCGATCAGGTCGTCGATGAGCACCCGCTGCAGTTCGCATGCGGCGACCGCGTCAACACTCGGAAGATGAGGGACAGCGACATGGACGCCATCGTGCTCCGTCACCGCCAGCCGCGCCGTCCCATCCGCGTCGAAAACGGGCTCTTCCACGAAGAAGACGCGGCGCTCGCGCGCGCAGCGCGTCATCAGGTGCTGTGGACGTTGAAAGACGAAATTCCAGCGGAGATGCGACAAACAGACCAGGTCAAGGGAATGGGTGATCCATTGCGACATGCCGTCGGCGAGTCCAAGAACCGTACCGGAATGCTACGGCACCAGGACGCGTCCGGTTCGTCCGGTCGCCGCTCGGTAGCCATCCGCGATTCGCGCGGCGGCGGCCGACGCCCGGCCGGGGTGGGCAATCGCGACCACCGCGCCGCCGAAGCCGCCGCCGGTCAGACGTGCGCCCCAGACGTCCGGATCGCTCCGCGCGCAGCTGACGAGCGCGTCGATGTCGGGAGTCGAGACTTCGTAATCGTCTCGCATCGATGCGTGCGACGCCGTGAATAGTTGGCCAAGGCGAACCGCATCGTCCTGTCGCAGCGCCTCGACCGCGGCCAGAACCCGGCTGTTCTCGGTGACCACGTGCCGCGCGCGCCGCGCGAGGACCGGCGGGAGGGCCGAGAGTCTCGGAAGATCTTCGGTCGACATGTCGCGCAGCAGCGCGACGCCGAGCAGACGGGCGGCGTGCTCGGACTCAGCTCGACGAGTCGTGTAGCCTCCGCCGGCGTGCCGATGCGCGAGCCCTGAGTCCACGATGATGAGATCGAGTGACACGGGCAACGGAATGCGCTCGTAGTGCAGCGAACGCGTATCGAGAAACAGCGCCTCGCGCTCCCTCGC
>JBOGIW010000329.1:0-18335 GCA_050748045.1 Vicinamibacterales bacterium
CCTGAAGCGCGAGGCCGAGACCTTCGGCGCCATGCTCCTCGCCGACAATCGCGATCGTCTGACCGCTGAGGAGCGGACAGAAGAGACTCGTCACCGTCAGATCGAAGGCGATCGACGTGTGCAACGGGACAACACCGGCTTCGTCGAAGTCGTAGGTAGCCAGCGCCCAGCGGAGGTAGTTCGAGAGCGCCCCGTGCGAGATCATGATCCCCTTTGGCGCTCCGGTGGAACCGGACGTGAACGCGACATACGCCAGATGCTCGGGATGGACGGCCGGGAACGCGCCGCCGACCGCTGAACCGGCGCTCGCAACCTCCTCGATTGACACGACACCTTCGATACCCGACGGGACCCGCGCGCGCAGGCTGTCCTGCACCAGCACGAGCCGTGGCCGTGCGCTCTCCAGGACCTGCCGCAGACGCGCGGGGGGATCGGTGGCGGAGAGTGCCAGGTACGCCGCTCCCGACTTCAACGTCGCCAGCACCGTGACGACGAGGCCGAGCGAGCGTTCGGCGAGGATGGCGACCAGGCATTCCGGACGCGCGCCGCGCGCCTGCAACGCCTGCGCGATATGAGTGACGCGCGCATCCAGCCCGGCGTACGACACCTCTCCTGCGGCCGATCGGATCGCCGCGCGGGCCGGCGTTCGCGCCGCCTGCGCGGCCCACAGTTCCTGCACGGGCTGGAACGGACCGAAGTCGACCGCGGTCCGATTGCACTCCTCGACGAGCCATCGCCTTTCGTCATCGTCAAGAAGGCCGGCGGACGAGAATCGCGCGTCGGGTCTGGCTGCGGCCGCGTCGAGCACGCGGCGGTACAGTCTCGCGATCGATTCGACCTCGTCCCTCGAGAACGAGGACTCGTCGAACGTCAGGTTCAGGTAGACGCGCTGGCTGAAGGGATTCAGTCCGAAGTTCGCCACCAGCGCGAAACTGGTCTCTTCGTACACCTGGTGCTGCAGCACCTCGTATCCCGTCTGTGCGCGCAGACGCTGATAGATGTGGTAGTGCGTGAAGTAGAAAGCGCTGTCGGGAACGGCCGCCGCGCCGAGGTCCCGCTTGATCTCCGCGAGCGGATAGCGTCGATGAGGAAGCGCTTCGCGTTCCTTCCGGAATGCCGTCGCCGCGAGGGCCACCCAGGACGTGTCGCCGGGCGCGAGCCGCATTGGCGCGCTGTTGAGGAAAAGGCCCAGGACACGATCTCCGTCCGGCGATTCCGGGCGCCCGCTCGTGCTGATGCACGTGATGATTTCCGCGGCCCCGCTGACCACGCTCAGCACGCGTGCATGCGCCGCGACGAGCACGCTTTTGAGCGGAGCCATCGCCTCGGTGGCGAGCGTCTTCAACCCGGTCGAGGTTGCCTCGGAGACCGGCACCGCGAGTGTCCGCATGCGTCGCGGTCCCACGGCCTCGCGACCCAGCCTCACACACGCAGCGCCCGTGCCCCGCAGCTCTCTCGTCCAGTAGTCGCGGCATTCCCCGGACGCAACGGCTTGCTGCTCGAGGGCGACGTAGTCGCGGAAGGTGCTCGCGGGCGCGGTGAGGCTGGACGCCGACGATCGGCGCCGCTCCGTGTAGTCGAGCATCAGCTCGCTGAGCATCGTCGCGTCGCTCCACCCGTCGAGCACGGCATGGTGGAAGCTGACCGAGAACTGAAGCGTCTCGGCCGAGCGCAGGTGAACCTGGAACCGGACGAGCGGCGGCCGCGCGACGTCGAAGTCGCGTTGCTTCTCCGCCTCGATCCAGGCGTCAATCGCCTCCTGCTGCGCCGTCGGGTCGAGCGCCGTGAGATCCTCGACGGCGAGCGGCAGCGGGACATCGACGTGCACGAGCTGCATCGGCTCGCCGAACGACGCCAGGTCGAACGACGTCCGCAGCACCGGGTGCCGCGCGAGGAGAGCCTCGATTGCTGCGTCCAGCGTATCGCGCTCGAGCGATGCCCGCAGGTGGAAGCTGGAGACGTCGTGATAGATGGCAGACTCCGGTCGCGCGTCGCGGTGGTACAGCATGCCGGCCTGGAGCCGGGTCATCGGGTAGACATCCTCGACGCCGGGTGGAACGAGGCGCCGATCGTCGGCGGAGAGCAGGCTGAATGGGGCCGTCCGCGGAGGAGCTGCCTCCCGCATCGTCCGGCGAATGTCGGCCGCAAGCGCGCGCACGGTCCTCGACCGGAAGAGTTGATCCAGCGAGAACGCGATGCCTGCCCCCTGCGCCAGCGCCATGATCTGAATCGCGCGGATGGAGTCGCCGCCGAGATCGAAGTAGCTGGCATCGGGAGACACGCGCTCGACCTCGAGCACGCGCGACCAGATTCCACACAACACTTCCTCTTCGGTCGTGTGCGCCGCCGACACGGGACCCTCGGGGGACAGCGGGCGGGAGCGGAGGGCCTGCAACGCACGGCGATCGGGTTTGCCGTGTGCGTCGAGCGGCACGCGGTCGACCGCGAAGAACCGCGCCGGCACCATGTAGGGCGGGACCCGCACGGCGAGGAACTCGCGCAGCGACGAGACATCGACCGTGGCGTCCGGCTCGAGCGCCACGTACGCCTCGACCTCACGCTCGGCGCCGGCGTCGCGTAAGAGGACGAAGGCATGACTGAGCGAGGGGTGCAGCCGCAACGCAGCCTCGATCTCGTCCAGCTCGACGCGATACCCCCGAATCTTGACCTGCCGATCCTGCCGGCCGAGGAACTCGATATCGCCGTCGGGCAGATATCGTCCCCTATCGCCGGAGCGATACATGCGAGCGCCCGGCCGATCGACGAAGGGGTCGGGCACGAAGCGGACGGCGGTGAGCGCCGCGTCGTGCAGGTACCCCCGTCCGACACCATCGCCGCCGATATAGATCTCTCCGGGCACCCATGGCGGGACCGGCTGCAGCGCGGCGTCGAGGACGTACATCCGCGAGTTGGCGATGGGGCGGCCGATCGGCACGCGCTCCGGCATCGGAGCGCCGTGAGGGAGCGAGTACACACAACAGCCGACCGTCGTCTCCGTCGGGCCGTACTCGTTCACGATCGTCGCGCCCGGCACCAGGCGTCGCCAGGGCTCGAGGCGGCGAGGGTCGGCGACGTCGCCGCCGACGACGAAGATGCGGGCGGCGTGTGAGACCTGCCGCGGCGAAACGGCGTGCCGGAGCGCCTCGAGGTGGCCCGGCGTCAGCTTGACGAAGGAAAAGCCGCCCTCCGACAGCTCGCGCGCGAGGTCCTCGAGGCTCGGCTCACGCGGGAGGAGCGTCACCGGCGTTCCCGAGAGCAACGGCACGAAGAGGCTCGTCACGCTCAGATCGAAGCCGATGCTCGAATGGAGCGGCGCGCCGCGTCCGGCGCCTGCGTAGGTCCCTTTGGCCCACCAAAGGTAGTTCATGACCTGGCGGTGAGCGATCGTCACGCCCTTCGGTACGCCGGTCGAACCGGAGGTGAACATGACGTACGCAAGGTTGTCGGGCGTTGCGCCGCTCTCGATCGGCTCGTCGTCTCCGGGCTCCGATGCTACGTCAGTCTGAGCCAACACGATCGCCGGCACACCTGCCGGGACCTGGGCGGCGCACGAGGCGTCCGTCAGGACAACGACGGGCTCGAGGGTGTCGAGCATCCGCGCGACGCGATCGCGAGGATTGGCGGGGTCGAGGGGCACGTAGGCGGCGCCTGCCTCGAGCACCGCCAGCGTCGCCACGACCATGTCGATCGATCGCTCCATGAGGAGCGCGACGAGGCACTCGGGCCGGGCGCCAAGCCGCCGCAGGCGATGCGCCAGACGATTGGACCTGTCGTCGAGCTCCGTGTAGGTCAGGCGGCGATCGTTCTCGATCAGTGCCACGGCGCCAGGCGTGCGAGCCGCCTGGTCGGCGAACGCTTCGTGCAGGCATCGATCGCGGGGGTACGGCGAGGGTGCGCCGGCGCTCCGCGGCCGCCACTCTCCAGCCATCGACAATTCGGCGACGGCGTGTTCCGCGTGCGTCACGGCGCTCGCCAGGAGATCGTGCCAGAGCCTGAACAGTCCGCGGATATCGGGCTCGCCAAACCGCGCGGAGTCGTAGTCGATCGACGGCACGATGCGATCCCCGCGCACCTCACAGAAGAGCCTGACCTTCACGCGCTCGGCGCGGCTGGTGACGTCGGACACGGAGATGGACAGCTCACCGGGAGGCGTTTCGGGCACCCCGCTGCGGTACTCGAACGCGAAGCCCGCCTCGCCGGCGCCGGCGTAGTAGTGCTGGAAGCGCACCGCGTCGCGCGCCGCGAGGCTCCAGCGCCGTGCCACGGTTTCAAACGAATCGGAATCGTCGATCGGACAGTGCACCGGCAGCAGGCGGCTGAACGCTCCGATCGCGCGTTCGAGCTCGCGGTAGGACCGGCCATCGGCGACGAGCGCGACACGTGTGTCGCGCGCCGTCACTCGCCGGAGGAGCGCCAGCCACGCGGCCGCCAGGAGATCCTCGAGCGAGACATCCAGGCGCCTGGCGGCGGCGTCCACGCCGGCGTACGCCAACGCGGCATCGCTCCCTTCGACGATCGCCGGCGCATAGTGCTGCGGGTCGGCGACACGCTCGAACGGAAGCCGCTCGTCGCCGCCGGCGCGCGCCGCGTCGCGCCAGAAGGCGCGGGCCGGCTCGGCGGCCTCGGCCTCGATCAGTTGGTTCGCCCACTCGGCCAGATCCGCGTACTGAATGAGGTCGTCGTCTTCGTGAAGCCCGCCGTAAGCACGCGCGATCTCGTCCGCGAGGATCTGCACCGACTTTGCGTCAGCGCAGAGCGCCGGCATGTCCACGACGAGCTCGTGCTCGTTGGCGGCGAGCTGCGTGAGGCGGTACTCGAGCGCGCGTGCGTCGCCCGACGGGCTGATGGACTGGACAACTGTTCGCGCGACCGGAACTTCGTGAAAAACGGTCCGAAGGATCTCGTGCCGCGCGATCACGGCGTCGATAGCGGACCGGAGCCTCTCGAGGTCGACTTTCCCGCGAAGGATCATCCGCGCGGTTGTGCGGTACGGATCGCCGGCCGTGGTCGTTCGCAGCGACCACGCTCTCGCCTGCTGCGGCGACAGCCGGTATCCCTGCCCCACATCGGTCCTCACCGGCTCGCCGGTCATCCGCGCCCCTTCTCGTCGTGTCCATGTATCTCGGACATGCCGACGACGACTCGGCGTGCGCCGGTGAACGGCTCGCGACCGTGAGCGAACCGCATGTTATCCACCATGAGGAGGTCGTGTCGCTGCCAGCGGAAGCTCACCACCTCGCCACAGTATGCGTCTCGCAACGCCGCGACGGTGCCGGGCTCGATCGGCGTGCCGTCGCCGTAGAACGTGGCGTGCGGGAGGTCGCGCTCGTCGAACTCGCGGATGAGCGCGTCGCGAACGGCCTCGGGAAGCATGGACGAGTGAAAGAACGCGGCATGATTGAACCAGACGAGCTCTCCGCTCTCCGGATGGCGCGCGACTGCCGGGGCGACGCGCCTGGTTCTGAGCCGCCGCTCGTCGCGCCACTCCACCTCGTAACCAGAGGCGCGGCACTGCTCCTCCAGGGCGTGCCTGTCGCTCGTCTGGAAGACGTCCTGCCAGTTCAGGCCGAGTCCCGTCCCGAAGTTCCGGATGTACTGGACGCCCAGCTCCTCGAAGCGCCGGCGTATCGGCGGCGGAATCCGCGCGAGCACGCGGCGGCAGTCGGCGAGCGGCGTCTCGCCGCCCGTCTCGGCCGGCTCGAGACAGAGAAAAAAGATCTTGAGCGGCCAGGCGTGCGCGTACGAGCTCTCGTTGTGAAAGAAGATGCGCTGGTCCGCCGAGTACTCGGTGGACGTGTAGATGCGGTCGGTCACTGCGCGCCGCGGCGACGATCGCTCGCGATACTCGAGCGGCTCGCCCGACACGGCGCGAATGAAGCGATCCAGGTCCGCCGCCGTCCCGACCGGGAACCCGCGAAACAGCACCGCGCCGTTGGCGGCAACGAGCGTCGTCACGGCGTCTCGATCGAGAGCGGCGAGCTCGACGAGATCCATCCCGCCGCCGGCCGGCTCGACGACGACCGGCCCGGGCTCGTCACCGAGCCGGCTGATGCGCATCCAGTCATGCGGGATCTGCACGACCGGTTTTCGACGCGGAACGCCGAACTGCGTGAGACTCGGCTTGGGGTCAGTCACGGCCGTATCGCCTCGGTCTGCGGAGGAGTGGCGCGCCGGCGCGCCCGCGCGACGCCGGCCCGCGCATGGTCGTCCAATCGAAGGCCAACGGCCGAGTGATACTGCCGCACGACGTCCTCCACACAGCCGTCGCGCATGGATGGGAGGATCGCGAGGATCGTCTCCAGGTCGTCCAGGGCGGCGCGTGCCGCGGGGCGATCGACCCGGTGCGCGTCGTAGGCGGCGCGGATCGACAAGCCGGGCGTCAGCTCGGCGGTGAGTGTCAGCGGGTAGTGCGACGGATCGAGGAAGCGCACCTCGTCGAGCACGAGCCGCCCGCCGTGGTCGCGCATCTCACGCCGCATCGGATAGTTCTCGACGACGAGGACCGTATCGAACATCAACTGGCCCGCGGGCATGCCCGCCCACTGCTGGATCGCCGAGAGCGGCGCATGCGCATGCTCGCGGAGCTCCGCGTGACAGTCCTGCAGCGCCCGCAGCCAGTCGTCGAGGCGCGCGTCGGGTCGCACCTGGACGAGGAGCGGCGCGGTCATCATGAACAGGCCGAGCATGGCGTCGCTCTCGGGGACCGCCGGCGAGCGGCCGGAGATCGTCGAGCCGAAGAGGACGAGCGGGGTACGGGCGCGAGCGTGCAGCACGAGCGCCCACGCGCCGTGCAGCACGGTGGCCGTCGTCACGGAGGCGGTATGAGCCAGAGAGGTCACAGCCTCGCTCCGGCCGCTTTCCAGGTGAGCGTCCACCGAACCGCCCTGGAGCCACGCCGGCGGCTCGAGTGCAAGGTCGGCGCGATCGCCGAGGAGCCCCGCGTGCGCCACGTCCCGCAGGTGATCCCGCCAGAAGAGTTCGGCGGACGCGCGGTCGCCCGCCCGCGCGAACACGACGTGGTCGCGAAAGGACGGCGCCGCGGCGACACGGATGGGCCCGCGGGTGGCCTCGTCATAGAAGCGAAGGAGATCCTCGAAGAGGATCGAGATCGACCAGCCGTCCAGGATGGCGTGATGAAAGGACCAGACGAGGTAATGCGTCTCCGGCTCGACGCGCACGAGCCGCACGCGCAGCAGCGGCGGCGTGGAGAGCGCAATCGGCGACGCCCCTTCGGCGAGGAAGCACGACTCGAGGCGTTCGTCGCGCTCGCCCGCGGGGACGCGGCTCCAGTCCTCGACACTCCACGGCAGCTCCGCGCTGTCGTGCACGAGCTGCTCGAGCACGCCCGATCGCCACTCGAACGTCGTGCGCAGGATGGGGTGCCGGGCGACGCAGGCCTCCCAGGCCGCGCGGAGCGCGGCGGGATCGAGGGGCCCACGTATCCTCAGCCGCGCGGGCACGACGTATCGATGTGGCGCCTTCGAATACAGCGAGTGAAACAGGATCCCTTCCTGCGATGGTGCCCAGGGATACCGATCGACAACGCGCGCCGGAAGCCGCGCGTCGCGCGCCAGGCTGCGCACGAATGCCACGCAGTCGTCGAGCAAGCAGCGCACGGTTGCCTCCTGATGGAGCGCACGGCTGTAGGTCCACGCAATCTCGAGCTGCTCGCCCCGGATGGTGGCGGCGATGTCGAAGAGGTGCGGACGCGTGCCGCGCGGGCTGCGCGACTGCTGGCTGAAGCCGGCCAGCGCGCCGAACGGCGTCTCCCGCGGCATCAGCGTCTCGGCCCGCCCGAAGTACTGGAAGCTCACCTCGGCGCCGGTCACCCCCCTCCAGCCGGCCCCATGTCGCGGGACGGCCGCGCGTCGCGCCCTCACACGCGCCATCGCCTCGTGAGCCGGCTCTCCAGGGCCACACTCGAAACGGAGCGGATAGATCGCCGACAGCCACCCGACAGACGGTGTGGGCTGCCCGAGCTGGAAAGACAGCGGACGCGCGGATTCCTCGAGGCTCACCACGACCGATGGGATGCCCGCCCACCTGGTGACACTCGAGACGACGCCGGCCAGCACGGCGTTCTCGGCGTCGCCGAGGCGACGTGTTTCCGTCGCATCCAATGTGATCCGCAGCGTATGGGCCGACGGGACCAGGTTGTGCCCGGGTGACGGCACGTCGGCGGGCAACGCCGTGCCCGCAGGCGCCGCCACGTCGGCCGGCAACGCCGTCCGCCCCCGGGTCTGCTCCAGCCAGAAAGCGCGATCGGGCTCGTGCGCCAGCATCGCGAGCTGCCGTGCCCACGGGAGAAAGCGTGGCGCCGCGCCCGCGGCGCGCGGTTCCTCACCGCGGAGCGCCTGGCCGTATGCGCGCGCGAGATCGTCCAGGATGGCACCCCACGACACGACGTCGATGGCGAGGTGGTGCACGCACAGGAGGAACCGATCTCGCTCGCTCCCGCCCAGGCCGATCAGGCCGCGCACGATCGGACCACGAGCCAGGTCGAGCGACGCTTCGGCCCGCGCGGCAGCCGGATCGAAGTCCCCACCATCGACGACCCAGAGCAAGTCCTCCGCCTGTTCGGGTTCGGCCCTCTGTGTCCACGTGCCCCGATCCTGGGCGAACCGCAGGCGCAGGGCGTCGTGCCGATCGACCACGAAGCGGAGCGCCCGTGCCGCAGCGTCCGGATCGAGCCGCGACGGCGCCTCGAGCAGCACGGACTGATTGAAGTGATGTGGCTCGACCAGCCCCTGACCGAAGAACCACTCCTGAACCGGCGTCAGGGGCGCCGGTCCGACATCCTCGTTCGCCTGGACGCTCGGCGCTGTGGAGCAGAGAGCAGCCGCGAGCTCGCGGACGGTCGGATGCAGGAACAACTGCCGGGGCGTCGCCTCCACGCCTGCCTCACGCAGCCGGGCGGCGACGCGGATGCTGCCGATCGAATCGCCGCCGAGCTCGAAGAAGTGGTCGTTACGCCCGATACGGTCGACGTGGAGCACTTCGGCAAACGCAGCCGCCACGTGAGTTTCGAGCGCGTTCTCAGGTGGCGTAAACGGGCGCGCGTGGAGCTGACGGCAGCGGCGCGCCGTCTCGGGCAATGCCCGCCGATCCAGCTTTCCGCTGGCCGTCACCGGTAGCTCCTCCACGACGAAGAGCTCCACCGGGACCATGTACGCCGGCAGCGTCTCGGAGGCGCTCGCATGCAGAGACTGGATCGTGTTCTCTCGAACCGGGCGCGGGGCGACCATCACGCGGGGCGCGCGTCGCGTGGCGTACACGTGGTGCAGTTCGGTCCCCGCCAGGATCGCGTGCTGCTCGATCGCGCAGCGATAGCCTTTTTCTTCCAGGAGGTTGCGAATGTGCTGAAGCCTCCCGCCCGTGTCGTGCACCTCCATGCTGATCTGCCGGATCTTGGGCCAATCGGGGTCGTCAATCCCATGCAGGACGTCCAGCTCGCTCTTCTCGACATCGATCTTCAACAGGTCGATGCTGGCAAGCCCCTGCTCCTCGATGACCCGCGACAGCGTCGTCAATCGGCAGTCGAGCACCTGCCGCTCGAAGTGATCGCGAAGGAGCTCGTCGGCGTACTGATGGAGCAAGGCTCCCTGGTTCCGCACGACCTCGCGCGCCAGGCGCTCGTCTTCAACCGCGTCCGCGTACAGAGAAGACATGCCCGAGAGCCCCGAGTAATGGACGATGCGGCCAGAGCCGATGCGATCCGAAAGGCCGCAGGCAAACAGGCATGCGCGGTCCTCGTAGGGGGCCACGTTGGCGCGCAGCACGTCGAAGACGGGCGCCACCGGCTCGAAGGCGAACACCCGCGCCCGCGGGCATTGCAGGAGGACGAACAGCGTGAAGAGCCCGATGTTCGCGCCTGCATCGACTACGCACGAGGTGTCCTCCAAGTCGATGCCGTGCCTGAAGTAGACCTGGTCGCGAAAGATCTCCCGGTACAGGAGCTCCGTTTCGCTCCGCTCGAGGTGCGCCACGCTCATCCCGCTCGGCAGCCGATGCACGTGGGACGCGCTCTTCTGTGGCGATTTCCACACGACGAAGGCGGCGAGCCTTGTCGATTCCTCGCCGGCCAGCGCCGCGACGGCCACCTCGCCCACACCCGGATGCGCCCGCAGCGCCGCTTCGACTTCCGCGGGCTCGATCCGGAAGCCGTGCACCTTCACCTGATCGTCTGCACGGCCGAGGAACTCGAGCGTGCCGTCAGGCCGATGGCGTGCAAGGTCGCCCGTCCGGTACAGACGTGCCCCCGGTGAAGAACCAAAGGGATCCGGTACGAACACTTCAGCGGTGAGGTCGGGACGGTTCACGTACCCGCGCGCGAGGCCCGCTCCGCCGACGAGCAGTTCGCCCGGCATGCCTGGCGGCAGAGGCTCGAGGTCGCGGCCGGCGACATACAACTGCGTGTTCGCGATCGGCCGTCCAATGGGCACCACGCCCGTGTGAGGATCGCCTTCGGCAACCCGGTAGACGCCGCAGCCGACCGTGGCCTCTGTCGGACCGTACTCATTGAAGATCGCCGGCGGTTGGTCGGCGCTTCGCCACGGGCGCAGGCAGTCGGCGGGCAGCGCTTCTCCTCCAACAACCAGTACCTTGGGGACGTCGTCATCCGACGAGGGGCGGAAGCTCCGCAGGTGCGTCGGCGTGAGCTTCATCAGGTCCCACGGCCCGTCCGGGAGCGTCCCGGCAACCGAGCGGCGCTCATCGTGACAGATCGTGAGCGTGCCTCCGGTGACGAGCGGCAGCCACAAGGCGGTGAGGCTCAGGTCGAATTGCAGTGGCGTGGGCAGCACGGCGCTCGTGCGCGGAACGGTGGCGTAGGTTCGCAGGCACCAGCGCAGGTAGTTGGCAATTGCGCGGTGCTCCACCATGACGCCCTTCGGCCGCCCGCTGCTCCCGGACGTGTAGAGGATGTACGCCAGCGCTTCGAGAGGGATGCGGATGGAGGGCGGCTCCGGAGGAATGAGCCTGAAGACGTTGTCATCCGGATCGATGCGAACGATCGGCACGCCTGGTAAATCGATCCCTCGGTCATCGTCGGAGAGCAGGAGCACGGCCCCGCAGTCGCTCGCGAGCGCGGCGCGCCGCGCCGGCGGATCCGCGGGGCTGACGGGCAAGTACGCAGCGCCGGCCTTCCATGCGCCCAGGATCGCGGCTACAGCCTCGGGACCGGATCGCATGCAGATGGCCACGCGGTCCTCGAGGCCGATGCCACGCCCGCCGAGAATGCCGGCGACACGGTTGGCCTGCCGCTGCAAGTCGCCGTACGTCCACTCGCGATTGCCGGCTCGAATGGCCACGGCGTCGGGCGTCTCGCGAGCCTGGCGGTCGAACATCTGATCGAGCCGCTCCTCCGGCGCGTCGCTGCGGGTCGCATTCCACTCGACCAGTACCGTGTGCCGCGCGCGCTCGCCGAGAAGCGGTACGCGGTGGATTGGCACATCGAGGCGGCGTGCGCCGTGTTCCACGAGCGCGACGAGTTGATCCCCGATCCAGGCAACGGCGGCGGCATCGTATAAGGCCGGGTCGAACTCCAGCCATGCCGCAAGCGCGCCGGTTGTCGCGCGGCACGACAGCCTGAGCTTGAACCGTTCGGACCAGCAGACCTGGTCTTCGATGACGAAGCGTCTGTCGCCGGAAGTTTCGGGGAGATCCAGGTACTCGAACTGGTACGAAGGGTCATCGCCATGCGGGAACGAGCGGGCGACGTCCTCGAACGTCGCGCCGGCCCGGTCGCCGACTCTCGCCATGACCTCTTGGAGTGTCGCGTTGTCAGGAATCGTGAAGTGCCGAGGGAGGTACTTCGCGCACGGTCCGACGGTGGCTGACAGCTCGTCGTGCCGGCACTCGAAAAGCGTCTGGACGACAGTGTGTTCACATGCGGTGAGCCGGCGGAGCAGCGCGTGCCAGCAGCTCTCTACGTAGATCCGTCGGAGCGCCGGCGCGATGCCGTCCGCCGCCAGGAGCAGGGGCAGGCGCTCGGGGGCGAACGGATGCGGCTCGAGCGCGCTGCGCTCGAACGGGAGCGCGGCCGGCGGCGGCTCGTCCGCCGTGACGTGCTGCTGCGCCAGCAGGTTCTGCCATTCCGCGAACTGCACGTAGGGCAGACTGGCCCCTGGCCCCGCAATCTCTACCCCCACGGCTCGCGCCACCTCACTGGCCAGCGCATGGAGCGTGTGATGATCGGCGCAAAGCGATGACAGGGAGAGCGCCAGCAGCCAGTCGCCGTCGGCCTGTGCGCTCAGAATCGCTCGAATGGTCGCGCCGGCCTCGAGATCGAACGGTCGGCGCCGCCCCTCGAGGAGCAACGCGTGGGCCGTGATGCTATCAGGAGCGCGCTCGTACTCGACACGTCCCCCATCTTCGAAGACCTGCAGCGGCACACGCACTCCGGGCCGGCGTTTCAGGGCCACGCGGAGAACCGGATGGCGTTCGGGCAGACGCGTCACCGCGTCCCGGATGGTCTGCTCGCTCGCGCCGGCCCCGAGGGAGAAGGCGACCTGCGCCACGCAGCATCCACCGTCGCGGAGGACCTCCCAGGTGCGTCTCTGCTGCGGTGAGAGGCGGTATCCCTGCACCGCTACACGTCCTCACTCTGCAGGTCCGCCATCGCCACGCCAATCTCCCGCACACCTTCGTAGGCATTGCGCGCGTGGGCGACGAGCGCGTTGTCGACCATCAGCACGTCTCCGCGCTGCCACGGAAACGACACTTCCGCGTCTTTGTACGTCGCACAGATCTTCGCCACGACCTCGTCGTCGATCGGCGAGCCGTCGCCGTAGAAGGCGTTGCGCGGCAAATCTTCGCTCTTGAACACCGTTCCAATCGATCGCCGCAGCTCGTCATCCAGGCACGAGGGGTGCCAATGCGTGATCTGGTTGAACCAGATCGTCTCGCCCGTCACCGGGTGCTCGATGACGGCGGGACGCACGCTCCGCGTACGAAGCGTTCCATCCGCTCGCCACTCGACGCCGACGCCGAGCGCGGCGCATCGTGCGTCCACCTCCGCCGCGCTTTCCACCTGGAACGCCTCGCGCCAGCTCAAGCCCGTTCCCTCGTGGTAGGTCCGGACGTACATGATCCCCTTGTCGCGAAACGCATCGACGATCCGCGGCGGAAGCCGCTCGAGCATCGTGCGACCGTGGACGATGGGCGTTTCGCCCCCCTTGACGGCCGGGCGGTGGCAATAGAACCAGATATATCGCGGCCAGCGCGCATAGAACGCGTTCTCGTTGTGCCAGAGAATCGGCAACGTGGCCGGGTACGACACGGGCGTGTAAATCCGCTGTCCCCGCCTGGCGCGCGGCAATTCGCCGTTGTCGGGCGTCAGGCCGACGCCGAAGGCGCCGGCAAACCGCTCGAACTCGTCGAAGCTCCCAACGGGGAACCGGCGGAAGAGGACCGCACCATGCTCGTGCAGCCATCCGGCGAGATCGTCGCGGTTCGCGGCGATCCACTCCTCGCCATCGAGGTCGTCGACTTCCGCCTCTGCGACGACCGGCATCGGCATCCCGGGCGCGAGCCGCGTGATCCGGACGAGCGGCGCGTCGAAGGCGACGGGAACAGGCTGAATGTTGCCAGGCCCGAAAGTCACTGGCGCCGGCTGCGCTCGCGATTGACGATGGGTGCTCAGCCGATCTGCTGGACGATTCACGAGCGCTTCGAGCAGCTCGAGGTAGTCCGCGGCCAGTCGCCGAATGGTCGCCGCGTCGAAGAGCTCGGTGCTGTACTGGAACGTGGCATCGAGCGCGTCTCCGGCTTCGTCGAAAAAGAGCGTCAGGTCGAACCGCGTCGTGCCGGTATCGATCATTGCCACCGGCTCCATCGTCAACCCGCTCACGGCGAAGGAGGCGTCTGGAAACTTCTGCAGGACGACGACGGCGCGCAGGAGCGGCGCGTCGCTCTCGTCGCGCGCGGTCTGGATTCGCTCGACGAGGGAGTCGAAGGGCACGCGCGCGTGGGCCAGCGCGCCGGCCAGCATCTTTTTCGAGCGCGCCAGCAGCTCGGCGAACGTCGGATCGCCCGTCAAATCGCCCGGAAAGGGCACGAGATTGACAAAGAGTCCAATCAGCGGCTCGAGTGCACTGTCGGTCCGGTCGGTGACACCGGTGCCAAGCACGACGCGCGTTTGTCCCGACCGCACGTGCAGCAGCACCTCGAAGGCCGCCAGGAGCACGGTGAGCAGCGTCACGCGATGCTCCGAAGCCAGGCGATGGATGCGCCCTAGAAGAGCCGCGCGCAGCGTCCACCTGTGCAGGGCGCCGGCGTCGGAGGGCACCGCTGACCGTGGCCGGTCGGCCGGAAGATCCAGCGGAGGGAACCCGTGCAGCGCACGGCGGTAGTACGCCACGTCTTCTGCCATGGCCGGAGACTCCATCCACTCCCGTTCGCGCTGGACGAAGTCGCGGTACTGCATTCGCAGCGCCGGCAGCGGCCGAGTGCGTCCCGTGATCGCGGCTTCGTAGAGGAGGCCGAGCTCGCGCGCCAGGAGCCCCACCGACCACCCGTCGCAAATCAGGTGGTGCAGATTCAGAAACAGCCAGTGCTCACGATCGGTGACGGCTATCAGCGAGCACCGTACCAGGGGCTCGCCGTCGAGCATGAAGGGCCTGCGCGCTTCCCTCTCGATCCAGTGCTCGGCATCGGACGCGCTGCCGGCAGTGACGGTCGCGATCGGCACGTGCACGGAGTCCAGCACACGCTGGCGCGGCTCACCCGCTGCGAGGACGATGCGCGTTCGCAGCGTGTCGTGACGCTTGACGACGCCATCGAGCGCGTCCTGCAGGGCGCGGACGTCGAGATGCCCCTGCAGCGTGACGGCGAAGGCCACGTTCCACGCGGCGTTGCCAGGAAGAATCTGTTCGGCAACCCAGACCCGGCGCTGCGCGGCCGAGAGCGCGTATTCAGTTTCTTCCCGGAGCCCGCCGAGGAGACTGTGCAGGAGCACGTGGCCGGCGGAAGCGCCGAAGAGGTGCCGGATGGCGTCGAAGTCGAGGTAGCCGACCGCGCAGAGACCCATGTCGTTCGTGGCGGCGGACTCGCGCAGCAACTGGCCCATGTAGCCCGCCTCGAGAAAACAGAACTCCTGCGCGCGCGGCCCGTACAAGGATGCCAGCGCCTCCACGCGGGCGATGAGAAACACCGAGAAGGCGGCGCCGTCGAAGATGGCGCGGTTGAGGAACGGCTCATGGATCGCGCGGTCGAGAGCCACGTCGAGTGACACGGGTCTGAGCGCATGCGTCCGCGGCTCGTAGAGATAGATCCCGCCTCGCAGGCCGTGGACGCGGTCAGGCTTCACATGAACGTATGTCTGGACGGGATACACGCCGCCAGCCGACGCGTAGCGGGCACGCGTCGATCCCTCGACCTCCACGTGGCGCAAACAACTCAGGAGCCCGGCAAGCTGCTCGACAGGCACAGCCTGACGCGAGAAGCGGCGCGTGGTCCCGTAAGTCGGCTCCTGCTGTTCATCGCTCCCGTCACGCCCGAGCGCAATCGGCGCGTTCGATTGGGGCGAGGGCTCGGACAAACGCATACGCACGGCCTCGACCTCTGCCGGATCCGGCAGCGGGCGAAACGTCGAAGCGCTGGGCCTGGCGGGCGTTTCGCGTTGACGGAGGCACGCGGCGAGGCCGGCGATCGTCGGGACACGGTAGAACTCGTCGATGCGCGGCGACGCGCCGACCTCTCTTTCGAGCAGGTTGGCGATTCGGATCGCGTCAACGGAGGTCGCGCCAAGCGCGAGCAGGTCGGCCTCGGCGGCGATCGGTCCGCGATTGAGGATCGCCGTCACGCACGCGGCGACCTGCGAGTCGAGTGTCGCGTCGGGGTCCAATGATTCGGGACGAGCGTGCCGGTCTTCTTCAGGAACGGCCACTTGCGGTTCGGGTGTCGTGTCGGCCCCCGGTGATTCAAGACGAACGGGCCGGCCTTTCCCAGGAACGGCCACTTGCGATTCAAGTGTCGTGTCCGTGCCCGGTGATCCAGGTTCCCTCGTATCGATCGGCAGCGCCGTGAGGGTTGCGCGGTCGACCTTGCCGTTGGGGGTGAGGGGGAAGGCGGGGAGGATCTGGAGGCGGGCGGGGAGCATGTAGGCGGGCAGGGTCTGGGCCAGGGCCGCCTTGAGCTGCGCGGGGGTGATGGTGGCGCCGGCGCGAAGCACGACCCAGGCGAGGAGCCGCCGGTCGGGGCCGGTGCCGGTGGCCTCGGCGAGCGCCTCGGCCACCTCGGGACAGGCCTGGAGCGCCGCTTCGACCTCGCCGAGCTCGACGCGATAGCCGTGGAGCTTCACCTGGCGGTCGCCGCGGCCGAGGATCTCCAGCGTGCCGTCGGGACGGGTGCGCCCCCAGTCCCCGGTGCGATACCAGCGGGTGCCGGCGTGCCAGACAAAGCGGGCGGCGGTCTGCGCCGGGTCATGCCAGTACTCGCGCGCCAGGCCGCGGCCGGCAATGGCAATCTCGCCGGTGGCCCACACCGGGCAGCGCCGGCCCTGCGCATCGAGCACCGCCACGGTCTGCCCCGGTAGCGCCTGCCCGTACGGGAGGCGCGCGGCGGCCGGGTCGACCGTGTCGATCTCGCAGGCGATCGACCAGATGGCGGCCTCGGTAGCCCCACCCAGGCTCACGACCGGCAGGGGCCAGCCGGCGAGCGCGCGCAGGCGCGTGACGAGCGCGGGCGGGATCCAGTCGCCGCTCAGGAGCACGCGGCGCAGACTGGCCAGCGGCGCGCCGGTGCCGCGCCCCTCCAGGTACTCCACGAGCAGGTGCAGCAGGGCCGGCACCGAGTTCCAGATCGTCACCTGCTCGCGCGCGAGGAGGGTCGCCCAGTGCGCCGGGTCGCGGCGGCGCGCGGCGTCCGGCATGACGACGATGCCGCCGGCGCCCAGTAGCCCGAAGAGGTCGTAGACCGACAGGTCGAAGCTGAGGCTCGACACGGCCAGGATGCGGTCGCCGGGGCCCACGGGCCACCGCGCCTGCATCGCCTGGAGCGTCGCGCTGGCCGCGCCGTGCTCCACGACGACGCCTTTCGGCGTGCCGGTCGACCCGGAGGTGAAGATGATGTAGGCGATGTCGGTCGGGGTCGGCACGGGTTGGCGCGTGAGTGCCGACGCGTCTGTGTCGCCTTCGGACGGGTGGCTGGTGTGGGGCAGCGATGGCGCGGGCTCGCGCGTCAGGACCGACGCGGGCTCGAGTGACACGGGCCCCGGCGGCTCGGATCGACGCACGGCAGATTCCGACGATGTGAGCGGTCGCGCCGGGGGCGGCAGCGTGACCGTGAGCCGTCGCACAGGATCAGGCCATTCGGTGGCGGCGTCGGTGACGACGGCGGTGACGCCGCCCTGCGCCAGGAGCGCCGCGCGGCGGGCCGGCGGCCAGTCGGGCTCGAGCGGCAGATACGCGGCGCCGCCCAGCAGCACGCCGAGCGTGGCGACGGCCTGCGCCGCGCCGGGCGCCAGCGCCACGCCCACGACGGCCTCGCCCTGCACCTGCGCCGCCACGCCCTCGGCCGCGGCCACCAGGTCGGCATACGTCAGGCGCGTCGCGCCGCTGACCACCGCGTCGGCATCCGGCGTCTGCGCCGCCTGCGCCAGGACCGGCGCCTGGAGCGTCGTCGGCGGGGGCAGTGGCGCATCCGGCAGGATCGGCGGCGCCCACGCCTGTGCCCGCATCCACGCGCCCGCCGCCTCGTCCCATGCCGCGGCGTCGGCGCTCAGCCGCTCCACCCAGCCGAGATACACCGCCAGCATCGCCGCTTCCAGCCCCTCGGCAAACCACCCCGCCAGCGCATCCCACTGCACCACCAGCGCGCCGTCCTCTTCCATCACCTGGTGGTCCAGCCACACCTGCGGCGTCTGCGTCAGGCTGTAGACCGTCCGCACGCCCGCCGGCACGCGCGGCGCCTCGCCCGGCGCCAGCGTCAACGTGCTCGTAAAGACCACCGGCATCGCCGCGTGCAGGCCGCGCCCCTGCTGCCGCGCCCGCTCCCGCAAGACCGCCACGCCGCTGACGGCGCGGTGATCCAGGTCGTCCCACAACTGCGCCTGCACCTGCCGCGCCTGCGCCGTAAAGGAGCCCGCCGTGCCCGCCTCCACGGCCAGGAGCGTGAGCGTCGTGAAGTCGCCCACGACCGTCTCGAGGCCCGGGGCCACCGGCAGCCGGTTGTAGAGCGTCAGGTTCAGCGTGACGGCCGGCTCGCGGCCCCAGACGCCGAGCGCCTCGGTGAAGGCGGCCAGCAGGAGGCTGGTCGGCGTCACGCCGACGCGCCGGCCGCGCTGTTTCACGCGCGCCCAGGCCGCCGCCTCGACGCGCCCGCTCACGCGGTGGAAG
>JBOGIW010000330.1:0-12932 GCA_050748045.1 Vicinamibacterales bacterium
GTGGCGGTCATCATCATGTCGAGATCGGCGGTCGACCGCCTGATCCAGCACTCGAGCCGATCGCTCGGCGCCGTCACGCGGCTGCTCTCTGCGCCGAGCGCGTCCCGTCCCTCTTGCGCGGTCTGGATCACGTGATCGTACGAGGGCACGGGCCTCGATTCCGTCACCTGCTCGCAGGCGGCGCTCAGCTCCAGCGTCCCGGTCTCGCGCGGATCGAGCCGCAGCATGAAGACGACGATTCCCGGCTCGAATCGCACCGGCGGCCTGCTCCAGCGGATCCGTGTGCGGCGTTCCACGCCGTCGAGTCCGAGATACCGCAGGATGCAGTGGGCATCGCACACGTCCGGCAGGCGCTCGCCCCGGCGCGGGCGTCTGGTCCCGCGTACCTCGAAGATGTCGGCGAAGTCGGCGTCGAGCCGGAGCGCCAGCGGCAGCTCGATCGGATGGCGCGCGAAGCTCGACACGCGGAACCGCTCGACGGCACCGCCGTCGTGCAGCAGCCGTGACCTGAAGACGTGGACGTTCCCGTGGGCGAGGACGCTCCCGCTGTCGGAGTGGACGTCGGCGTTGGTCAGATCCGCGGTGAAGACCAGGTTGTCGTCGCTGATCGTCGAGCTCAGGAGGAGCGGATGTCCTCCACCGATCATCAGCTCGCAGCGGGAGAGATACCGGGTGCCATCGTGAAAGAGCCCATGCTCCGCGCCCTCGGAGGGGATCATGTCGCCGCAATGATTGAAGACCGTGAACGTATCGCCGTGCTTCAACACACGCGACGGCTCGAGCGGCCGCGCCGCCTCGGCGCCGATCTCGAAACGATCGGTCAGGCGTAAGACGTGCTGCACGGCGGCTCCGTCAGCCCGGCAAGCGGAGGCTCGCCGGCCATCACGCCTTTATACACCTCCACGTACTGCGCAGCCATGCGGGCGACGGTAAACCGCCGCTCGAAGGCGATGCGGCAGCGCCGCCGATCGAGCGTGCCGATCCGATGCACGGCGTCGATGGCCTCGCCGACGCTCCCGACGACGAACCCGGTGACGCCGTCCTCGAGCACCTCCGCGACGGACCCGCCTCGAAACGCCACGACGGGCGTGCCGCAGGCGAGCGCTTCGATCATGACGAGACCGAACGGCTCCGGCCAGTCGATCGGAAACAGGAGCGCGCTCGCGTTCCCGAGGAATGCACCCTTCTCCCGGTCGCTGATCTCACCGATGAACTCGATGAGGGGGTGGTCGAGGAGCGGACGGATCTCCCGCGCGAAGTAGCCGGCATCCGCCGGATCCACCTTCGCCGCGATCCGCAGCCGCTGACCGCAGGCCCGCGCGATGGCAATGGCGCGATCGGCTCGCTTCTCAGGCGAAATCCGGCCGAGAAAGGCCAGGTACGAGCCGCGCCGCGGCTGAAAGGGGAAGGAGGCCGGCGGCAGCCCGTGATGGATCGTCGCGCGCCAGTTGGCGCGCGGCAGCGGCACCCGCTGCGCGTCCGAGATGGACACGCACGGGATGTCGGTGAACTCCTGATAGAGCGGGGCGAGCTCGGGAAGGTCGAGTCGCCCGTGGAGCGTCGTGACGTGCGCCGGAAGGCATCGCCGGGCCACCGGAAAGTGCAGCGGCGCGACGTGAAAGTGCACGACATCGAACTCGTCGGCGCGCCGCAACACCTGCTCGAGCGTGAGCACGTGAGGCGCGACGAAGTCCTGACAGGTGCCGCTCAGGCGAAGCGCCTGCGGACAGACGGGGACGAGCCGTGCCGAGCTCCGTGAATCGCCGGACGCAAACAGCGTCACGTCGTGCCCCTGGCGGACGAGCTCTTCGACGAGATGCGACACGACGCGCTCGGTCCCGCCGTACAGCATCGGCGGCACACTCTCGATGAGCGGCGCGACCTGGGCAATCCTCATGGCAGCCACCGGGAGTTGCGACTGACTCACCCACCACGTCAGTCATGGACACACGAGCACCGGCTCGACAGGCGCTCGGAACTGGAACCCATAAGCATCCCGCCTGCCACGTACGCCCGAGGGCAACTCAACCGGCTGCAACCGCCGTGAGGTCCTCCAGCTCTGGTGCAATTGAAAGGTCGGGCCGTCCGCCGAAGCACGGGCGGCGACCGTGCGCTTCACGCTGCGGTCGACTCGCCGGCGAGGCGACGATCCAGGAACATCCGCACGTGTCCCCGCGCCCGGTGCGCGGTGACGAGCGCCTCGAAGTCGTGCACGGAGCGTATTATCGCCCTATGCTCTGGCCCGCGCCCGATCGAGGCGATCTCCGTACGCGGCCAGGCCGCCGTCGAGGCTCGCCACGCGTGTGAAGCCCAGGCGCCGCAATACCGTCGCCGCGACAGCGGACCTCAGGCCGGCCTGGCAATACACGACGAGCGGCGCCGACCGATCGAGATCGTCGATCCGCAACGGGCTGGTATACGATCGACGGAATGGTCGAAGCGCTGCTTCAAGGGAGCCCTGCATGATCGGGCGCGGTACGGGAACCTGGGCGTACGTCTTCGTTCTCTCGATGTCGATCGTATCGGTGGCCGCCCAGGCTCCACGCGATCGCCACGACGCTCGCCGGCTGCATGGGGATTCGGCGGCCTATATCGCGGCGCTCGAGGATCCCGCGCGGGACGCGTATCAGAAGCCGCAGGAGGTGATGCAGGCGCTCGGGATCAAGGAGGGCGAGGTCGTCGCCGACATCGGGGCGGGATCGGGCTACTTCACGATCCGCCTGGCGCACCACGTCGGGGCCGCCGGACGCGTCTACGCCGTCGACATCAGCCCGGACATGATCCGCCACCTGCACGCACGCGTCCGCGACATGGGCCTCCTGAACGTGTCCCCCATCCTCGCGCGCCCCGACGACCCGCTTCTACCGCAGTCGGTCGATCGCTTTGTGATCGTCAACGTGTGGCATCACATCGAGGATCAAGCCGGCTATCTTGCGCTGATGAAGAAACACCTCAAGCCCGGGGGGCGCGTCGTGATGATCGACTTTCACAAGCGCGATCTTCCGGTCGGTCCCCCGACGGGCATGAAGATTGCTCGCGAAGACCTGCTGAAGCAGCTCCAGGCGCACGGCTTCCGGCTCGCCGCGGAGCACACCTTCCTGCCGTACCAGTATTTCCTGGTCTTCGAGATCGCGACGGCCGGTCCCTGACGCCCCCGCAGAATGTGTGAAAGGCGAGCGCTTCGACTGGGTATCCTTGGTGACGATACTCAGGTAGGCACGCATGTTACGACCGGAGCAGTGATGCATACCACGTGCGGACGGGGTCTCTCACGCGTCCTCCTGCTTCTGTTGTCGGTAAGCGCCAGTGGCATGGCACCGGCGCAGAACGCGGATCTCCTGGTCGCCGACTTCGATAACGGGAAGATCGAGACCGTCCAGGGCCTCGCGATGGTCGTGATGGCCGATGAACAGTTCGGCGGCACGAGCGACGCGCGGCTGACTCTCATTCATCCCGGGGCCGAACGCTCGCGGAGCGCCCTGCGGATTTTCTTCAGGATCACGGGAGACTTCGCCAATCCATTCTCCGGGGTGTGGGCGCTGCTCGGATCCGAAGGGCTGCCGACCGACATGTCGGCATACCGGGGCGTTCGCTTCCATGCCAGGAGCAAAGAGGGAACCTTCCTCGCGGGCGTCGGACAGTTCTCGGGCCAGTCGGCGTTCTACCTGGCGCCGTTCGAGACCCGGCCGGAATGGACGGTCGTCGAGCTGCCCTTCGACCAGTTCCGGCGCGCGATGCCCCGCAACGACGGGTCGGTGCTGGCGCCCACGAACGCGGTCTCGATTGCCTTCAACGTGTCGTCGCAGTTGCGCGGACAGTTCGATCTGGACATCGACCGGGTGCAACTCTATCGCTGAATCAGCTCATGCGGCTCTCCACTGACGCTCGCTTCGTCGCGGTGCTCTCGCTGCTCGTCGCCGGGTCGGCGGCCGCGCAGTCTCCCGTGCAGAAGGTTCAGCTCCTTCGCGCCGAGATGCTCGCGTCGCTCGCCTGGCGGACGCTCAGCCCGGACCCCCAGGGCGACGCCCTGCGCCCGCGGCTGCCTGACGCGAAAGAGCTGGCCTACGCGATCGATCCAAAAACCAATCGGGTCTGGTTCAAGGTCAGCGTGTACGACCCGCTGCCCGAGCGTTGGTTCGGCGTCAACGTGGCCGTCGACAACGACGACATTCCGGATAACGGCACGTCCTGGTGGGGCACCAACAAGATCCGGTTCGATCGCCTGGCGAGCGCCTACCTTTTCGCCGCCGAGGGCTACTGGCAGGGCGTCGCCGGGGTCGCCGACAGCGAAGGCGCCGGGCGGATGCTCTTCACGAACGTCGACCGCAATGTGACGGTCGCGCTGGACCGCGAGCAGCGGGCGATCTTCCTCGGCATTCCCCGGCCGGCGCTCGGCGCCGCGTCGAGCGTCCGCGCGATCGCCACGGTCGGCTCGATGATCGTCAACAACGATGACGTGCCGAACGAGGGGGCGGTGACCGTCAGGTTGACGCCCTGAGCGGCACGCCCGATCACTCGACCCGGAGCGCAACGACCGGGTCGAGCGTCGCCGCGCGCCGGCTCGGCAGGTAGGCGGCGAGCGCGGCGACGAGGATCACGCCGGTGGTGCCGATCAGCAGCACGCGCGGGTCGCTCGACGACACTCCGTAAATCAGGCTGGCAAGCCCGCGGCCGAGCATCCACGCTCCCACGAGTCCCAGAACGACGCCGGCCGCGACGGGTCGCGCCGACTGTCCCATCACCAGGCGGACCACATCGTCACCCCGCGCGCCGACCGCGAGGTGGATGGCGATGTCCCGCACTTGCCGGCTCACCGAGAACCGCACCACGCTGAAGATGCCGACGATCGTCATGACGACGACGATGGCCGTGAAGGACACCAGCAGGATCGTGAGAACGGCGCGGTCCTTCCAGGTATCTTTCACGATCGCGTCCATCGATGCCGCGGAGGCGACGGGCAGCTCGGGATCGAGGGCCCACAGCTCCTTCCGGAACACGGGGGCGATCGCCGCCGGATCGCCGGTCGTTCGCACGACCACTCCCATGCCGAAGAACGGCCGGCTGTTGAATGGCACGTAGAACTCCGGTTTCGCGTCGTGCAGCATGCCGTAGTGACGAACGTCTCCGACCACGCCGACGATGTCGTACGTCTGCGGGGGGCCGAAGATACCGACGACCACCTGCCTGCCCAGGACCGAGGGCGAGCCCGCCAGGTGCCTGTTCACAAAGGACTGATTCACGACGAGCCTGCGGAGCCCGGGCGTCCCGTCGAGCTCGTCGAGGTCGCGGCCTTCGAGAACGGGGATCCCCAGAGTCCTGAAGAGCCCTGGCGTGACGATGCGCAGGGCTGCCTGGCCGGTGTTGCCGGTCTCCTGGCCGGGCACCTGGATCGGGAGATCGACATCGAATCCGATCGGCGTGGCCGGCACGGAGCTCGACGCCGCGACCGACACCACGCCCGGCTTCGCGCGCAGGCGTTCGAGGAAGGTCTCGAAGAACTGCCGGATCTGGCGCGGCTCGCGGTACCTGTTTCGCGGCAGGACGACGGTCGCGACGTGGAGACGATCGGTGTTCCAGCCCGGATTGGCCGTGCTCAACGCGAGAATCGTGCGGGCCATCAGCCCCGAGCCTGCGACGAGCGTCAGCGCGATGGCGATCTCGAGGGCCACGATGACCTGTCGGGCGAAGCGGCGGGACGTGGCGCGCGCTCCCATCACGGCGTTCAGCGCCAGCCGGGATCGGGCAACCTCCCACGCGGCCGGTATCGACACCAGGAGCGCGGCGACGACGATGAGCGCGCCGGCGGCGACGGGAATCTGCAGGCCGCGACCGATGGCGGCGGCGCGAGGCAGCTCGACCGGCGACAGCCGGACGAGCGCCTCGATCAACCATCCGGTCAGACCGGCGCCGATGATCCCGCCGCAGACGGCGAGCAGCGCGCCCTCGATGAGCACTACGCTCAGCAGGTGCTTCCGGGCGGCGCCAATCGCGAGGCGCGTGGCGAACTCGGTTCGCCTCGCGATGGCGCGCACGAGCAGCAGGTTCGACACGTTGGCGCAGCAGATCAGCAGTGTCAGGAACGCCGCGGCGCCCGCCACCACAACGGCCTGACGAGAGTCGTCGACGAGCTCCTCGAAGAACGGCACGAGGTGGATTCTCATGCCGCGGTGCGTGTCCGGATGCTCGGTCGCGATGTGCCGCGCCACGAGGTCCGCGTCGGCCTGAGCCTCCGCCAGGCTCACCGCCGGACGCAGCCGCCCGATCACGTACAGCGTCCGTGCCCTGGCCGACGGATTGGTCGACGAGGGCGGCAGCGGAACCCACACGGCGGTGTTCTGCGTCGGCACGTCGAAGTCGTCGGGCAGCACGCCCGTGACGGTGTAGATCTGACCGTCAAGGTTGATCGGTTTGCCGGCCACGTCGGGATCGGCTCCGAAGCGCTGCCGCCACAGGCTGTAACTGATCAACGCGACTTTGCCGCCCTGCGCCAGGGCCAGCTCGGGACCGAAGACCGTCCCCACTTCGGGCGGCACGGTGAGCACGGAAAAGAGCTCCGGCGACACTACCGCGCCTTCGACACTGGCAGGCTCGCCCCGCTGCAGCAGCGTGAAGGTCGCAAACCGGAAGCCCGCCACGCCGTCGAAGGCACGGGCGGTCCCACGCCACTGCCGGAGCGCCTCCTCGCCGAACATGTCCCGCTCGCTGGCGCCGCCTTCGTAGCCCGCCCACGCCATGACCAGGCGGTCCGGGTCGCCGTACGAGAGAGGCCGCAGGATGACGCCGTAGACGACGCAGAACATCGCCGTGCACAGGCCGAGGCCGAGAGCCAGCGTCAGGACGGCCACGGCGAAAACGGACTTCTGCCGGGTGAACGCGCGGACGGCCTCGCGCAGTGACAGTGCGGTGACCGAGCCGAGCGTCGGTTGGGTCAACATGCCAGCCCCCGTTTGTCTAGGCGGGCCGCCCGAGCAGCACCGGCAGCAAGGGGGCCTCGCTCACACCGTCGATGTCCAGCAACTCGCTCAGCTGGTCGTCGTTGAAACCGCCCACCAGGCAAGCGCCGACGTTCATGGAGGTCGCGATGAGGGATAGGTTCTGAGCCGCTTCCCCGGCTTCCATCAGGATCATACGGTAGCCGCGGTCCAGGTACTTGACCGTGTTGCGACGGAACGCCGCGGTGACGACAATCGCCAGCGAGGCGCTGTCGATGGCAACGCCCTGCCAGTATATGACGTCTTTGATTGCCGGGAGATAGTCGCCCGTCCTGATGACATCCAGGTGGCTCGTCTCGACACTGTAGTGGTACACGCCCGGATCGAGGCCGGTGACGTTCAGCGCCACGACGTAGAGCTCCAGTGGGTAGAGCGCGCCGCTGGACGCCACCGCGCGAAGCACGCCGTCCTGCTGCGTCTTGCCGTAGGTGAAGAACAGGAGCCGCGCCACCTCGTCGAGTCCGAGCGGCGCCCCAGAGAAGGCGCGGATCGAACGGCGGGCGGCGATGGTCCGTTCGAGGTCGGTCCGAGGCGGCGTCTGCGGAAGCTCCAGCCGCTCCATCAAGGTATAGGACTTGGACCCCTGACCGGTCTCCCAGTATCTGACCAGCGGGTACATCGTCTGCCGCATCGTGCGCGACCGGCTGAAGTTCGTGATCCAGGCGGTGTACGCGCGGGCGCTCAACCGGCCCAGCTTCGTGTTCTCGTGGAACACTTCGGCGAGCGAGCTCCTGGCGCCGAGCGCGAGCTCCACCGACGCGTGCGCGAGCTTGCGGCGCGCCTGGCGGTCCTGTGCCACCGTGGCGTGACTCCTTCTCATGGGCACACCTAGGGAAACGGGTGGGGGTAGGGGTTGAGCCCGTTGTCCGGGCTCGAGCCGCGCCGGTCCCATCCCAGCCGAGACGGAACCTCGAAGAGGCGCCGAACGCCGAGGAACGGACGCAGATGATTGCCGTGAAGCGGCACGAGACCCGGAACGATGACCCGGACGACGGAGAGGCCCGCCTCGGCGACATCCGGCGTCGTGATGTCGATCGCGATCACCTCATGTCCCGAACGGCACAAGCACGCCACGCACTGCTCGATGTCGGCGAGCACACGGCCGGTGGATCGGTCCGGCAGCTCGGAGAGCGCCACCCGCTCCTCGCACTCATCGAAGAACGCAAAGGCGCGGGGCACGAGATCCGGGCGCTTCAGGTAGGTGAGGAAGTGGTAGTCGAACGTGGTCAGGTTGGAGAAATCGGCCGCGGGCTGCCAGTCCTTTTCGCTGCTCAGGATATTGCGGATGACGGGGAAATTCTGGCCGCCTTCCTGTATGCACTTGCGCACGGCGTGCCGCGGCGACAGCCTGGCCGCGGCGCCGAGACACGTGACGGGGCCGAACTCCGCCCGTCGCCGCATCACGAGAAAGGCGACGGGAATCGGCACGTCCGTCGTGAGGTCGTAGAGCCGCAGGTCGACGCTCGCCCGATCCGCAAACAGGCGGTCGCGCAGGATCCCCCGCATCTCCTCGTCGTCGACGTCGAGACGACGACCCGCCTGGCGGTGCATCCACGCGAGGATGAACGCGTCCCGCTCCACGGCCTCCAGCACGCCGCTCAAGATGGCCTCTTCCCGGGTCGCGCCTGCCGCCAGACCGGTCGACGCGTTGAGCCCGATCGGCGCTTCGTCGGCTCCCGCACGGTAGTTCAAGTACACGAGCGAGGCCGGCACGAGGCGCGGCCGGCGCTCGGTGAGGGAGTAGCCCCATACCCACCGGATCCGCGAGGTCTCGTCGAAATAGGCGGGCCCCTGCGGGCCGAACCCCTCAACCTGCTCGCGCGAGAACAGGCGCAGCAGCTCCGGGGAGACCGCATCGTCGGCCAGCTCGCGAAACGAGCCGGCGACCATCTCGTCGCGGTCGAAGAAGCACGCGCAGTGACGCTCGGCAGCCTCGCCGATCGCGGACGCGAGGGCGGCGGCCTCGGTCTCGCCGGCGCCTCCCGCCTTGAGCGCCTGGCCGCCGGCGACGCAACGGGAGAAATCCGACAAGAGCACCCCGGCCGCAAAGAACGCGGGGTCCTGAGCCTGATAGCGAACGCCGGCCACCTGCCGGATCACGCCGACCTTCCGCGAGATGAGCCGGCTGCCGCGCCGGATCGTCTCCCACGCGTCGCTCGGCGGGACATCGCGCAGCTCAAGCTCGGCCGGGTGGCGAAGCGCCATCGTCATGGCTGACGACCTTCCAGGGGAACACCGCGGGACGCGGCGCATCGCGTCTGTCCAACGCCGGCAGACGGAGCACCTCGTGCAACTCGGTCTCCCACGTCCAGAGGTTGATCGTGAGGAACTTGCCAAGCAGCTCCGGCACCTTGATCTCGGTGACGAACTTGACGAGCTCGATCGCGGCGATGCTGGCGAGCAGATCGGAGCTCGCCTCGAGGCCGCCGAAGGCGGGAGGCGGTTCCGTCTGCCGCACGTGCGTGTCGAACGCCAGATACTCGGAGAATCCGGTCATGTTGGCGCGCAGACGCGCCTCGAGGCTCAAGTAGGACGCCGTCTCGCCGGGAACGAACAGGGGGCCGACCCAGCCCTCCTGCAGATCGAGGCTGCGCACGAGGAGCCACGGGAGACGGCGCCGCCTGGACAGGGCATCGACCGCTTCGAGCAGCAGCGGATCGTGCGCGTTCTGACAGACGACGAGGACGCGAGGCAGGTCCTGCTCGTCGTCCGGCCAGATCCCGTCGAGGTCGAGGTCGCGCACGATCGTTCGCGGACCGGTGTCGGCCAGGCGGTCCATCCACGCGCCGCCCTGCGACGGCCGGCGCGACAGGACGACGACCTCCCCGAAGCCCGCGCCCGCCAGGCGGCGGTACATGCTCTCACCGAGCGTGCCATCGGCAACGAGCGCCACGCGGGTGGCCTTGAGGATGGCCTGCAACCTCGCACCGCCCTGGTGAGTGAAGCGGGAGAAAAAGCGAATCTGGTCGTCAAACCGGCTCAGCTCGGCATCGGACAGTCCGTTGGTGTCGGCCTCCTCGAGCAGCGACGAGGCCTCGAGTTGCCGGAGCAGCGCAGCCGCCGCTCCGCGGTGGATGCCCATGCGCTCCACCGATCGAAGGATGTCCTCGGCGGCGGTCCGGCCGTCGAGATACGGCAGCAGCGCGCCGAAGGCCTGAACCGCGCGCGCGTCGGTCAGCCGGATGCGCCACTGTTCGTCAGCGCCGCCGCGTAGACCCCACACGGCATCGGCGATCGGAAAGACCGAAAGGAACGTCTTCAGCCGCGGGAACTTGATCATGGTCGGCTCCACCCTGCCATCTCTCGTCTCTGGTTCGCGACTCCGGCGCTATACTCGTCGGACGGGCGCACCTGTGGCCCTCGAATCACCGTAGGGGGCTGGCCATCCCGGGTGTTCCGTCGTGACGGAGGCCGTTCCCTTTCAGACGACGGTCTCCGTCACGCGACTGCTACTCCAGTTCCTGACAGCAGATACACATGCCGCAGCCGCACGGACAGACCGACTCGGCCGCCAATTCGGCAGTGTCGTCGACGAGCGCGTCGATCTCGACGAAGCTCGTGTCCTGGATGTCAACCTCGACGAAGTTGGTTTCTTCCATCTCGTTCACCTCCTCTCGTTCTGAGCGTTTGTCGGCCTCGCCCCCTACGATCCGATTCGAGCGGAGACGGGCCGCCGCGCGGGCGGCCCGCCGCTCGAGAACTGCGGGCGCAGCGCATCGGCCGGCCCGACGACCACAGCCAGCAGGCGCCCGGGGCGCAGGCAGCGGCGCGCTACCTCGCGCAAGCCCTCGGGATCGACTGCGTCAATCGCCTGCCTCCGCCGCTCGAGGAGCAGCATGGGATCGTCCTGGAGAGCCTCCGGACCGAGCGTCGCGCCAGTGCCGACAAGGTCCTGAAAGCGCCTGAGCTCTACGCTGAACAGACGCCGTCTGGCGTGATCCACGTCGGCCGGCGGCACGAGCTCATCGCAGAGCCGTTCGATCTCGCGACGAATCCCGGCAACCGCGCCTGCCGCCGCGTTGGCGGGCACGGTCGTTTCCACGACGAAAATGCCTCCGAAGCGCCTCGCAGCGAATCGACTGCGGACCTGATACGTGAGCCCCTCCCGCTGCCGCAGCGCGCGGGCCAGCCGGCTCGCGGGACCGGTGCCGAGAATGGCACTCAGCACCTCGAGGGCGGCCATATGCTCGCAGTCTCGCGCCACACCGGCATGGCCGACGCGAATCTCCGCTTGCGTCGCGTGCGGGAGGAACACCAGGCGGACTCCACCGGATGGCTCGGCCGGCGGACCCGCCGGCACCAGCATCGACGGCGCCGCGCAGGGCGCCTCCGGCGGTTCGAACGATCCGAGGAGGTGGACCGCGTTCGCGGCGTCGAAGCTTCCCGCGAGCACGACAACCGAGGTCTCCGGCCGATAGTGGGTGCGGTGAAATCCCGTGACGTCGGCCGCGGCAATCCGGGTCACGGTTGCCGCAGTCCCCAGGGGCGATCGGCCGTACGCCGCGTCACCGAACAGCGCCTGGGCGAACGCGTCGTTGGCGACCGAGCGCGGATCCCGGCGCCGGCGCGCGATCTCGGCGAGCTGTCGCTGCCGAAGCCGCGCCACGGCGTCGTGAGAGAACCGCGGCCGGCACGCCATGTCGAGCAGGAGCTCGGCGCCGGCGGCGAGGTCGCACGAGAGCAGCCAGAGATTGAGGAACGCGCAGTTCCAGTCGGCGCCGGCTGCCAGGTCGGCGCCGAGCTCGTCGAGCTCCCAGGTAATCCGGCGGCTGCTGCGATGATCCGTGCCTTCTCTCAACAGAAGCGGCGTCAGCGAGGCGAGACCCTCGAGGCCCGGCGGATCGGCGTCAAAGCCGGCCTCCGATGTCCAACTCAGGAAGGCGAGCGGCACGGTGTGGTTTTCCGCCAGGACGACGCGCAGTCCATTCGTCAGCGTGGTTCTGACCAGAGACGGCGCCGCTCCGTTCCAGGCATCCGGGGGCTGCACGGTGTCCAGCGCGCCGGGACAGGCCACGGGTCTCATGCCGCCTCCATCCGGGGGATGAGCGAGAGCGTCGCGCGAGCCTGCCGTTGCCGCAGCCTGGAGGCAAAGGCTGCGAGAGCGTCCCGATCGGGAATGAGGTAGCGCAGCGGCTCGGTTTCCAGGCGCTCAGGCGCGTCCAGACAACAACTGAAGGACGCGCAGAGATCCGCTCTCCGCTCGATCTTCTGGATAGCGAGGTAGTGGTCGATCCACGCCCTCGAGCGAGCCCGCCGCAGGCCCCCGGGGGAAAGACCCGACGCGAGCAGCCGGTCGATGGCTTCGACGAGTCCCTGCTCCAGGCGCTCGCTCGCGACACCCGCGGCAGCGACGGCCGCGAAGGCGAGCGTGCTCGCGTCGCGCATGCTGACGAGATGGCCGCGGACCTCGCGCGCCAGCCCCGCGCGCTCGACGAGCGCCTCCGCCAGCGGGCTGGAGCGCCCCGCGGACAGGCCACGCATCAGGAGCGACGCCAGGTACCACTCGCCTTGCCCCAACCCGTCGACGGACCAGGCGACGAACGCGTGCGTTCCGGCCACGTCGGCGGCCACGCGCCGTGATTGCGTCGCCGGCTGCGGCTGGCTGTCGACGACCGGTTCACGCGCGCGCTCGGCGCTGGCCGCCAGCGTCCCGAACGTGCGGTCGACACATCCTGCGGCCGTCTCCGCGGACACGCCTCCGGCGAGCACCAGCACGGCGCGGCGCGGTGAGAAGCGAGAAGCGACAAGCTCTTCGACGTCTGTCGAGGTCAGGGCGCGGATGTCGTCCGGTTGACCCGCGGGCGGCCGGTGGTACGGATGCCTCTCGTGAAAGAGCGCCCGGTGAAGGTGTTCGCAAGCCACCGGGCGGACGCGGCGCCGGGACCGGTGGTGAAGCTCCTCGATGAGGACGCGCCGCTGAATGTCCAGCGCCCCGGCGTC
>JBOGIW010000331.1:0-3345 GCA_050748045.1 Vicinamibacterales bacterium
GTCTTGCACGGCGTCCGCCGCGAGCTGGCGTCCATCCAGGACGAGGTGCGGTCGTCGGGCTGGACGTCGGATCTCGCCGGGCGCGCCCTCGCGGCCCTGCGCATCGTGGCGGCCTACACGGCTGGCAAGCCGGTCACGCAGCACTCTCTTCGCGGGGGGCGGCGCGTCAGTCCCATCAGTTCGATCGACGGACAAGTCGTGATCAGTCCCCGCATAGGCTCCCCCGCCATCGTTTCCTCCACCGTCGCCACCACCGACGATGATGAGCTGCGCGACGCGCTGGCGCGCTTCGCCGCGGCGCGATACGGACGGGACGCGGCGTTCGATGCACGCCTGGACGAGACGCTTGACTCCGCCGTGCGCCGGGCGGAGCGGCTGGCGGCCGGCCGTCCCTGGAAGGAGAGGCTGTGGGCGCGATAGCCGAGCTCGTGGCGGCGGTGCGCCGTACGCTGCAGGAGCTGGTCGAGCTGGCCGGCGCGGCGCTTTCCGGAGGACCGGCGCTCGAGCTCACGCGCGCCGATCGGGCACAGGCCTTCGTCGTGATGCTCGCCGGGCTCGTGGCCGTGAGCCTGCTTGCGCGCACGCTCCTCGGCCGCCGCCGGCGCCGGATTGCCGTGCCGGCGCTGCTGCCGGGGCTGGCGATGGCCCGCGGCACGATCCTGCGCCACGGCGCGCGCATCGTTGCCGTCGTGGGCGTGGCCTTCTTCGTGCTGGCCTTCGCCGAGCCCCGCACCGCCTTCACGCGGCAGGACACGACGTATCCCGGCCGGCGGATCGCGATTCTCCTCGACGCCTCGTCGAGCATGCTGCAGTCGCTTCCCGGCAGCCGCCTGGCGAAGGGCGCGCCGAACGACGCGGCGTTCTTCACCACGGTCGGGGCCGCGCGGTACTTCGTCGAGCTCAGGATGAAGGCGAGCTACCGCGACCTCGTCTCGCTCATCGAGTTCGGCGACGAGGCGTACGTGATCACGCCGTTCACGAGCGATTACGAGAACATCCTGCTGAGCATGTCGCTCATCGGCGACTGGACCGAGTTCATGAACTTTCCCGAGCAGGGCACGGTAATCGCCAAGGCGATCGATCAGGGCGTGGGCCTCTTCCAGGCCTTCGACTTCCTCGACGCGGCGGGAAACATCATGGTGATCTTCAGCGACGGCATGGATGCCGAGGTGCTGCAGGACGGGCGGACGACGCTCGACGTGCTGCGCGAGGCGCGGCGGGCCGAGATTCCCGTGTACTTCATCCGCACGGGCCGATCCGACACGCCGCAGGGGACCGTGCCGGATGCCGTCTGGGAGTCGGCCGTCGCGCGCACCGGCGGCCGCTTCTACTCGGCCGCCGACGAGGCGACGATCGTGCGGGCGATCCACGAGATCGACCGGCAGGCCGCCGGCCGGATCGAGATGCGCCGGTACAGCACGCAGATTCCGCGTTACGGGCCCTTCGCTTTCGCGGCGGTGGCCCTCTGGACCCTGGCCCTGACGCTGCGGCTCGCCACGCCGTGGTTCACTCGATTCCCATGACGAACCTGCTCGCTGTTCAACTGATCGGTGCTGTGCTGCTCCTCGCGGGCGGCGTCGTGCTCTGGGCGCGCGGGGGCGAGATCGATCGGCTCGCCGGCGCGCAGCGTGCGCTGGTGACGTTGCAGTACTCACGCGCGGAGGAGGCGCCGGCGACCAGGGCCGCGGCCAGATACTGGAACGGCGACTACGCGTCGGTGCCCGCCGGCCTCGATCCGCTCCTGGCCGCCAACGCCGCCTACCGCGCCGCCGTGGCGCCCGGCGGGACGGCGAAGGAGATGGTCACGCGTCTCGACGGCGTCGTGACGCGATACGCGGAGGTGCTCCGGGACGATCCGGCGAACGACGATGCGGCGTTCAACTACGAGTTCGTCGTCCGCTACCGCGCCGCCATCGCCGCGCGCGGCGTGCCGATTCCGCCGGCGACCGAGGAAGGCGACCTGACACCGCACGGCCGCGTGGGCGCGCCGCCACAGGGCACGGACCAGAAGCAGTTCAGGATGCTCGTCCCCATGCGCCCCGATGAGCGCCGCGAGGCTGAAGAGGCGGGAAAGGCCGGCCGTCGCATGCGCAAGGGGTAGGTCAGAAGCCAGAAGTCAGAGAAAAGGGTGTCGCCCACAGCGATGTTCGAGGTGTTCGACGTGTCAGCGGTTCGGTTCGGCGAGCCGGTGTGGCTGCCGCTGCTGGCGGCGCCGGTGCTGCTGCTGGTGCTCTGGGCCTGGCGCCTGGCCGAGCGGCGGCGCGACAGGCGCGCGTATGCGCGACGCCGGATCAGCCGGTCTATCTCCGTCTTCGGCGATCTCGCCTCGTGGGGCCTTGTCGTCCTGGCCCTCGCCACGACGCTGCTCGCGCTCGCGCGGCCGCTCGTCGTCACCTCCACCGTGCGCACCGCGGGCATCGACCTCGTGATCCTCCAGGACGGCTCCGCGTCGATGCGCGTGCCGGACGTTCCGGCCCGTGCGGCGGGCGCCGGGCCGGGAGACCGATGGCGCCGCTCGATGCAGTTCCTCCGCGTGCTGGGCGAATCGCTCCGGTGGGAGGACGACCGGATCGCCCTGGCGCTCTTTGCGACCATGGCCACGCCGCAAATCCGGCTGACGCGCGACCCGAACACGTTCTTCTTCTTTCTCGACAACCTCGAGGACGAGCCGCCGTTCCGGCTGCAGGACGCCGGCACCTGGGACACGAACATCGAGCGCGGGATCTACTGGGGGCTGCGGCTCATCGACAAGGACCGGGAATTGCATGGGCCGACGGCGAACGCCCGCGCGTTCGTGCTGATCTCGGATGGCCAGGCCTGGAGCGGCGAGGTCGAGCAGTCGCTGGCCCTCGCGCGCGCCGGCCGGATTCCCGTGCACGTGATCGGCGTCGGCACGACGGCCGGCGGCGTCATCCCCGAGCCGCAACGCGCATCGACCGACGCGCCCGTGGCGTCACGCCTCGACCGCAACTCCCTGGCGGCCATCGCCACGGCCGGCGGAGGCCGGTACTTCGAGCTGGATCGGGCGACGGACCAGGAGATCGCCAACGCCATCATCGCCGCCACGCGCCGCCAAGCCGCTCAAACCAGCGTGGCCGAGACCACCGAGGATTTGTATCCCAGGCTCCTCCTGGCCGCCGCCGGCCTGCTCCTCGTCGCCGCGTTGCTCTCGTAACCAATCCCCAACTCCCAATCCCCAGCTCCCAACTCCCAATCCCCCACTCCCAATCCCCCACTCCCAATCCCCAAGGCCCAGGACCGGGGGCGAAAGACCAAAGACTCAAGACCAGAGACCAGAGGCTACAATTCGACGGATGCTCCTCCGCCGCGTGCTCGTCGCCGTCG
>JBOGIW010000332.1:0-15950 GCA_050748045.1 Vicinamibacterales bacterium
CCGGGAGCGGGGGCCGCGCTGGGCAGCGGGGTCCCGCCCGGAGCCGCCGCGGTCGTCAGCGTCGCGGGGCTGACCGCCTTGAACTGCAGCACGTGTTCCTGGCCGAACCGGTACTGACCGAAGGCGACTTCGTGCACCTCGCGCACGGTCAGCTCGATGTCCCACGCCCGTTGCCCGATGATCGCCCGTCCATCCCATTGCCACGTGAGCTCGAACCGGGCGTCGGACGCCTGGCCGGCCTGCACGGTGAACTTCGGGTCGAAGGAGCTCCCGGCAATCGCGCCGATGCCACGCGCATTGGCCGCGTTGGGGATGACGTATCGATTGCCCTGCTCGTCGATGGCCACGGCGGCGTTCTGGACGTACCCGAGGATGAGCGGCCCGCCCGTCTTGTTCTGGAAGCGCACGGTCGCGCTCACGACGCGCGTGTTCCGGTTGTAGAGGCTCGTTCGGAAATCGGTGATGGAGGCGGCAAACGAGCTCACTTCATCGCAGTGGCGGCGGCCCGCGCAGGCCGACGCCGTCGCGCCGGGCTTTTGTGGCGACGCCGGCGCGGTCGCACGCGCCAGGACGGCCGCCGGCACGGCACCGGGGCAGAGCACTTCCCACTGCTGCGAGATTCCGAGCCCTCCGCTCGCGTTGTCGCGGCCCACGATCCCGCCGCCCTCGTCGCGCCACTTCGTTCGGCCTCCGCCGATGTCGCTGTCGTCCCACAGGCCCGCGAGCGTGTAGCTCTTCTCGTCCACCGCGGTGATCCGTCCTGCGGTGCAGTCGGCGCTGGCGCGATAGACCTTTCGAAGCTCTGTCTGGATGCACGCGTTGTCGTTCGCGGCGCAGAGCCCATCTGGACCCGTAATGTCGGCCCTCGTCATGCGCGCTTCCGCCGTCGCCTTCGCGGTGCCGATGCCGCTCTTCGAGGTGACCGTCGGGCTCGCGCACTTGGAGCAGAGCGCGAGCCACTCCTGAGGGGCCGCCTGCCGGGCCGCCGGTTGTGCCGCGGACGGCGTCTGCGCCGCGTCGAACGTCGCCGCGGGCGCGACGAGGAGTGTCGTGAGGAGCGCGCTGGTGCGCCAGTGCCTGACGTTCATGTCCGTTTCTCCTGGATTCAGCGTTGATTGGCGGCGACCCACACCGGGTCCACGAGCTGCAGCGCGACCTTGATCTTCGGCGCCGAGTTGAGCGCGTCGCTCATGAAGTCGGAGTCCTCGCTGTAGTGGGCGGTGAGCGCCTTGCCGACGCCTTCGACGTCGGGGCCCCAGCCGAGCAGCGCGCCGCCGCCGCCGCGCGCTCCCGTGACAGGGCCGTACTTCTTGATGAGCGTCTTGCGCAGCACCTCCCGGTCGAACCACGGGAAGTAGCGCTCGATGCGGATCGCGCGGACCACCTCGTCGCTGTCGAAGCTCGCCGTGATGCAGACCGTGCCCGGCACGGGATTCCCGCGGCGGCCGGGAACAGAGAAGCACCCGCTCGGGTTCATGCTGACCGAGCCCGCGAACTTCGCGTAGCTGTTCGGATTGGGTCCGCCCCGCGAGGCCTTCCCATACAGCCGCTTCAGCGTGGCTTCGAGGTCGCCGGCGTTCACGCCGATCCGAAGCCCTGCGATGTCGGCCTTCGACGCGTCGAAGGCGCTCGCGTTCACCTCGGCGGGCGAGGCGGTGGTCAGGTCGGGGGTGAACAGGACGTTGCCGTTGCGATCGAGCACGCGGACCGCCACGATCTCGCCCCTGATCACCTGCCCGTCCGCAACGGCCCCGGCCGGATCGCCCTTGCCCACCACCCTGAACCGCGTTTCGGCGGTGACCGAGCGCCCTATCGAGTTCAACCGCCCGTCGAAGGCTCGCGCCTCGTCCTTCGGCAACGGCATGCGGCGCGCGCGATCCGCGTTGGCGAACACGAGCCGGTAGCTCTGGCGAAACGCGTCGAGCGGCACGTAGTGGCCCGGCGTGAACAACTGGACCGAGAACTCGCTGAGGTCGTGGTCGTACTGCGTGATCGTCGTGTTCACGCTGATCACGAACTCCGTGGCGGCGCTGGACGCGGCGAGACGATCCTGCAGGCGGGCGATCTGCGCCTTGATGACGTCCGGCCGATCGAAGCCCGACGCGCGCATGACGGCGGTGGTCTGCCCCGCCGCACGCTCGAGATCCAGCGGCGCTCCGGACACTTCGTGATAGGCGAGCGCCACGGCCTCTTCGTCGAAGGCTTCGGTCTGGGCCCACGTGGGGGCGAGGAACGCCACGGCGACGAGGGCCGTGCACGCAAGCGTCGACTTCATCGGGCCTCCTCTTCGCACAGCGGGATGGTCTCGCCGCTCGAGAAGCGCAGCTCGAAGCCCTTCTCCGCCGGCACCATCTGCGCGCTGACGCCGTCGGCAAACGTGAGCGTCCTGGCGCCGTCCTGTCCCCGTGTCGCCTGGAGGGCCGTCATTCCGGCGTACACGCGGTCGCCGTCGACGACGATGGCGTTGAGGCCGTGGACGAACCCCATGACCGCCGCAGGCGCGGTGGCGCGCGTGCCGGGGTCCATCAGGAGCAGGGTTCCGCGGCTGGCCGGCGCCGCAACGGCCGCCTCGCCGGCATCGCCGCCGCCCCCGCATCCGGCCAGAGCCGATGCGCCCAGGAACACAGGAACCAGGATCCACACCCGTTGCATGGCTTCGCCTCCGAGTGGTAGCGTTGTGTGCTCTAAAGTCAGCGTGTGACGCTCGCTGTCCGCCCGGTGGTCACTGGTACCGGGCTCATCACACATTGCGCAGACACGCGGGAAAAGCCGTCATGCCGTTCCAGAGTCCTCGAATGGCACACGGCCTGGACCCTGAGGGGCCGGGCGCCGCGCCCGAGGAGCGCCGGGCGCTCGACCATCTGTTCAGCGTGACCTACGAGGAGCTGCGGCGCCTGGCGTCGACCGTGAAACGCGGCGATCCGAGCGCCACGCTCAACCCCACCGCGCTCGTCAATGAAGCCTGGCTGAAGCTGGCCGGCTCGCCGGAGGTCGCGCGCGCCTCGCGCCTGCACTTCAAGCGGATTGCGGCGCGCGCGATGCGTCAGATCCTTGTCGAGGCGGCCAGGCGCCGGAACGCGCGGAAGCGCGGCGGCGGCGACGTCGTGCTCGTGACCTTCGACGAGTCCCTCGGGCAGCCGCCGTCCTGCGGCGACGATCTCCTCGCGCTGGACGTCGCGCTCGAAGAGCTGGGGCGCATTCAGCCTCGCCAGGCGACGATGGTCGAGAGCCGGTTCTTCGGCGGCCTGGACGTCACCGAGACCGCGGCGCTGCTGGAGGTATCCGAGGCGACGATTCTTCGCGACTGGCGGGCGGCGAAGGCCTGGCTCGCCCACGAGCTGCGTCGAGCCCGCTAGCGGCGAGGCCTCGTGGCTCGCAGGGACTGCGTCCGGAGGGGGACAAGATGGATGGTGCGCGGTGGGAGCGGATCCAGTCGCTGTTTCACGACGCTGCCGCCCTGCCTCTTCCCGATCAGCGCGGCTTCCTGGAGCGCGCGTGCGGCGACGAGGGCCTCGTCGCCGACGTGCTCGCGATGCTCGAGCACGACGCCGCGGGGGCGTCGCTGCTCGACCGCGACGTCGCGCACGTGGCGCACGACGTGCTCTCGGAGGCGGTCCCCTCGTTGCCGGCCGGGAAGTTCGGGCCCTATCGCCTCACGAAGCTGCTGGGCGAGGGAGGCATGGGGGTGGTCTATCTCGCCGAGCGTAACGACCTCGGCAGCGTGGCCGCCATCAAGATCCTCCGCGACGCGTGGCTCTCTCCCGCGCGGCGCGAGCGGTTCATCAGCGAGCAGCGGCTGCTGGCGCAGCTCAGCCATGCGTCGATCGCGCGCCTCTTCGACGCCGACACGCTCCCGGACGGCACGCCATGGTTCGCCATGGAGTACGTGGAAGGCGTGCCGCTCACCGACTACTGCCGGAGGCGTCCGACCTCGATCTCCGAGCGCCTGCGGCTCTTCCGCGAGGTGTGCGGGGCGGTGCAGCACGCTCATCAGCACCTGGTCGTCCATCGCGACCTGAAGCCGTCGAACATCCTGGTCACGCGGGACGGCAGCATCAAGCTGCTTGACTTCGGCATCTCGAAACAGCTCGAAAGCCTCGACGGCACGGTCGACCTGACGCGCACCGGCCTGCGCCTCATGACGCCGGCGTATGCCGCCCCGGAGCAGATCCGCGGCGCGCAAACGGGCATCCACACGGATGTCTACGCGCTCGGAATGCTCCTGTACGAGCTGCTGACAGGACGCCTGCCGTTCGACCTGTCGAACCGGACTCCCGCCGAGGCCGCCTCGATCGTCGTCGAGGGAGAGACCGAGAAGCCCTCCGCGGCAGCCGGGCGGCAGGGAGCGAGTCGGGCCTCGTGGGCCGATCTGGACGTGCTGTGCTCCACGGCCATGCACAAGGACCCGGCCCGGAGATATCGCACCGTCGATGCGCTGCTCCGCGACGTGGATCACTATCTCGGGGGAGCGCCGCTCGAAGCCCGCCGCGATTCGGTGGGCTATCGGACGGCCAAATTCGTGGGGCGGAACTGGCGGCCGCTCGCGACGGCGGCCCTGGTGCTCGTCGCCGTGCTGGGTCTCGTCGGCTTCTACACCTTCCAATTGGCGCGTGCGCGCAACGCGGCGGTGGCCGAAACGGCGCGGACGCAGCGCATCCAGCGCTTCATGCTGAACCTGTTCGAGGGAGGGGACGAGGCCGCCGGGCCCGCCGAGAGCCTGCGGGTGGTGACGCTCATCGACCGCGGCGTGCAGGAGGCGCGCACCCTCGACGGCGAGCCCGCCGTACAGGCCGAGCTCTATCAGACGCTGGGCGGCATCTACCAGAAGCTCGGGAGCTTCGATCGCGCGGAGTCGCTCCTCCGCTCGTCTCTCGACCGGCGCCGGTCGCTGTTCGGTCCCGACCATCCCGACGTGGCTGCCAGCCTCCTTGCGGTCGGGCAGTTGCGGGTCGATCAGGCGAAGCTCGAGGAAGGCGAGTCGCTGATCCGCGAGGCTCTCGACCGGAGCCGTCGAAGCCTGCCGCGCGATCATCCGTCGATGGCGGAGGCGACGGCGTCGCTCGGACGCGTGCTCCAGGAGCGGGGCAAGTACGACGAGGCCATCAAGGTGCTCGACGAGGCGGTGAAGGTCTACTCGACCACCGGCCCCGCCACGCCGGGCCACGCCGCCGCGCTGTACGAGCTCGCGAACACGCACTTCTACGCGGGTCACTACGAGATCTCCGACTCGCTGAACCACCGCCTCCTGGACATCTACAGCCGCCTCCACGGCGAGCGCCATCCGCACGTGGCCCAGGTCCTCGTCAACCTCGGCGCGAACCAGTTCGAGTGGGGGCGCTACAAGGAAGCCGAACGGTTCTACCGGCAGGCAATCGACATTACGCAGTCGTGGTACGGCAAGGACCACCACCTCGTCGCGGCCCATCTCACGATGCTGGGACGCACGCTGATCCGCGACGAGCGTCACGAGGAAGCCGTGGATCTGCTCGAGCAGGCGCTCGCGATCCGGGAGCGCGTGTACGGGAAGGCGCATCCCCAGGTCGCGTCGACGCTGAACGAGCTCGGAACGATCGCGCTGCTCCGGGGAAGGCTGGACGACGCGGAACGGCATTTCGTGCGCATGGCGGACACCTACAGGGGCGTGTACGGCGCCACCCATTACCTGCTCGGCATCGCACGGTCGAATCTGGCGAGCGTCTTCGTGGCTCGAAAGCAGTACCCGGAAGCGGAGCGCCTGTACCGCGAAGTCATCACGCGCTTCGCAGAGACGCAGGGGCCGGAGCATCTGAACACGGGCATCGCGCGGGTGAAGCTCGGCCGCGCGCTCGTCCGTCAGGGCCGCTTCGCCGAGGCGGAGGGCGAGATCCTCGCCGGGTACGACATCCTGACGAAGCAGACAAGCCCGACCGTGAGCTGGCTCAAAGCCGCGCGCGAAGACCTGGTGGAGGTCTACGACGCGCTGCGCCAGCCCGACAGGGCCGCGAGGTACCGGCAGGAGCTGGCCGGTCCCGACGCTCAGTGAGATCGCGCGACGTCCTGCATCGCCGCGTGCGCGGCCTTGACCGTGGCGTGAATGTCGCGGTCCGTGTGCGCCGCCGACAGGAACCACGCTTCGAACTGCGACGGGGGGCCGTAGACGCCTCTGGCCAGCATCCCCCTGAAGAACGTCGCGTAGGCGCTCGTATTCGCGGCGAGCGCCGACCGGTAATCGCGGACTGGTGATGAGGTGAAGAACGGCGTGACGAGCGAGCCGAACGCGTTGACCTGCAGCGGGACCCTGGCGGCGCGCGCGGCGTCGGCAAAGCCGGCGGCCAGCATCGAGCCGCGGCGCGCGAGGTCCCTGTAGAGCTTCGGCGTCAACCGTCCGAGCGCCCACAGGCCTGCCGTCATCGCGAGCGGATTCCCCGACAGTGTCCCCGCCTGGTAGACCGGCCCTGCCGGCGCCGCCAGCTCCATCAGGTCCATGCGCCCGCCGTAGGCGCCGACCGGAAGCCCTCCGCCGATGATCTTGCCGAGACAGGTCAGGTCCGGCGTGACGCCGAAGACCTGCTGCGCCCCGCCGGGCGCGGCGCGGAAGCCCGAGATCACCTCGTCGAAGACGAGCAGGATGCCGCGGCGCGTGCAGAGCTCCCGGAGGCCCGCCAGGAACCCGTCACCGGGCGGCACGACCCCCATGTTCCCCGCAATCGGCTCGACAATCACCGCCGCGATCTGATCCGGGTGCGCACTGCAGGCGTCCTCGACGGATCGCAGGTCGTTGTAGGCGGAGAGGAGCGTGTCGGCCGCGACGGCCTTCGGGATGCCGGGACTCGTCGGCACGCCGAGGGTCATCGCGCCCGAGCCGGCCTTCACGAGGAAGCCATCGGCGTGGCCGTGATAGCAGCCTTCGAACTTGACGATCCGGTCGCGCCCCGTCGCGGCGCGCGCGATGCGCACCGCGCTCATGGCAGCCTCGGTGCCCGAGCTGACGAAGCGCACGCGTTCCATCGACGGGACGAGCGCGCGCACGCGCTCGCCGAGCTCATGCTCGAGCGGGCTCGGGGCGCCGAAGCTCGTACCGAGCTTCGCCACGCCGGCGATCGCTCGCACGAGCCCTGCCGGCGCGTGCCCGTGGATGAGCGGTCCCCAGGACATGACGTAGTCGACGAACCTGTTGCCGTCGACGTCCTGGATGCGTGAGCCCGACGCACGCCGGATGAAGAGTGGCGCGCCCCCCACCGCCTGGAACGCGCGCACGGGACTGTCCACGCCGCCCGGGAGCACGTGCCGTGCCCGCTCGAACATTGTTCGGCTCCGGGCAGGTGTCTTCATGCGAGGAGGCGGGCGGCTTCCCGTGCGTAGTAGGTGATGATGATGTCCGCGCCGGCGCGCCGGATCGCCGTGAGCGTCTCCAGCATGGCGCGGCGCTCGTCGATCCAGCCGTTGGCGGCGGCCGCTTTCAGCATCGAGTACTCGCCGCTGACGTGATAGGCCGCGGTTGGCAGACCGAAGCGCGCCTTCACTTTCGCGATCACGTCGAGGTACGGCACCGCCGGCTTCACCATGACGATGTCGGCCCCCTCGTCGATGTCGAGCGCGACCTCGCGCAAGGCCTCGTCCACGTTCGCGGGATCCATCTGGTGGCTGCGCCGGTCGCCGAACTGCGGCGTCGAGCCGGCCGCCTCGCGGAACGGGCCATAGAACGCCGAGCAGTACTTCGCGGCGTACGACATGATGCCCACGCGGTCGAAGCCGCGCTCGTCGAGCGCCTTGCGGATGGCGCCGACGCGCCCGTCCATCATGTCCGACGGCGCCACGAGATCGGCGCCCGCCACGGCGTGCGACACCGCCGCCTGCACGAGCTGATCCACGGTGGGGTCGTTGAGGATCTCGTTCCCGTCGAGGATGCCGCAGTGGCCATGCGACGTGTACTCGCACAGGCACACATCGGTGATGACGAGCAGATCCGGCACCTCGCGCCTGAGGGCGCGCACCGCGGCCTGCACCGGCGCCGCCGGGTCCGACGCCAGCGAGCCGACGGCGTCCTTGCGGGCGGGCAGCCCGAAGAGGAGCACCGCCGGGACGCCCTCGGCCTTCGCCGCGGCCGCTTCCTTCACCACCTCGTCCACCGAGAGCTGGAAGACGCCGGGCATCGAGCCGACCTCGCGCCGCACGCCCTGGCCCTCGCAGACAAACAGCGGATACACCAGCGACTCGGCCGAGAGCCGCGTCTCGCGCACCAGGCCGCGGAGGCCTTCGGTGCGGCGCAGACGCCGCAGGCGTCTCGTGAGCGGCAATGATGCGCGGGTGGTCGTCGAGGCCATGTCAGACCGCCTTCGTCGCCGAGAAATGCCCGGCGATGGCGTCCACGAGCGCGGGGATGCTGTAGGTGCCGGGCTGGATGGACACGCGGATCCCGAGCTGCTCGGCCGCCTGTGCCGTCACGGGGCCGATCACGGCCACGTCGACGCTGCGCAGCAGGTCGGCGGCCTGCTCTTCGCCGTACACCTTCGCGAAGTTGCGCACGGCCGACCCGCTCGTGAACGTGACGACGTCGATCTTGCGCTCGAGCAGCATCCCGTAGATATCCAGCTCTCCCTCGCGCTGCGGTTCGGCGATGAGCGTGCGGTATGCGACGACCTCGGTGACCTCGGCGCCGGCCTGGCGGAGCTCGTCGCCGATCACTTCGCGGGCCAGGTCGCCGCGGGGGAAGAGCACGCGCGAGCCCCGGAGCGGGCCCCGCGCGGCGAGCGCCTGCACGACGCCCTCCGCGCGGAACTCCGATGGCACGAGGTCCACTTTGAGGCCGAAGGCCGTCAGCTTCTCCGCCGTGGACGTGCCCACGGTGCAGAGCTTCGGCCCCTTCAGGGCGCGCACGTCCTGGTCACCGGCCAGCAGGGCCTCCATGAACGCCTGCACCGCGTGGCCGCTCGTGAAGATGATCCAGTCGAACTCGCCTGCCCGCGACGCGGCGTCCTGGAGCGGCGCGGGATCGTCCGGCGCGGTGATGCGAATCATCGGCGCCTCGATCGCTTCGGCCCCGAGCATGGCGAGCGCATCGCAGAGCTCGGCCGCCTGCTCCCGCGGCCGCGTCACCAGCACCCGCTTGCCGAAGAGCGGGCGCACATCGAACCAGCGCAGATGATCGCGAAGGCCCACCACGCGGCCGACGACGAGAATCGCCGGCAGGCGGCGGGGCCGATCGTGGACCTGCCCCACCAGCCCGGCCAGCGTGCCGGCGGCGCTCACCTGGCTCGTCTCCGTGCCGTTCCAGACGATCATGGCCGGCGTATCGGCGGCCCAGCCGTGCGAGAGGAGCGCGTCGAGGATGCGCGGAAGCTGCCGCGCGCCCGCGTAGCACACGAGCGTTCCGTCGAGACGCGCGAGGCTGGCCCAGTCGACGTCGGGAATCGTCCGGCTCTCGTCCTCGTATCCGCGCACCATGGTCAACGTGTCGCCGCCGCCGGGATAGGTGACGGGGACACCCGCGTAGGCGGGGACGCCGATGCCTGCCGGGATGCCAGGGATGACCTCGAAGTCCACGCCCTGCTCGTGCAGGAACAGCGCTTCCTCGCCGCCGCGATCGAAGACGAACGGGTCGCCCCACTTCAGGCGCGCGACGACCTTTCCCTCGCGCGCCTTCTCGGCGAGCAGGTAACAGATCGCTTCCTGCGCCATCGCCTGCGGCGCCGCCGTGCCGACGTCGATCACCTCGGCGCCGGGCCGCGCGTGCCGGAGGAGCCGCTCGTGCACGAGCCGATCGTGCAGCACGACGTCGGCGAGACGGAGGCACTCGAGGCCACGCGCCGTGATCAGGCCGGGGTCTCCCGGCCCGGCGCCGATCAGGAACACCTGCGGCCGTCTCATGGCTGGAGCCCTTCCACCGAGGCGTGCGCGCGCTCGGCATCCGCGAGGATGTCCGAGGCCCCTTCCTCCAGCAGCCGCTCCGCGACGCGAACGCCGAGCGCCTCGGCGTCCGCGGGCGCGCCTGCGGCGTTCGCGCGTACCGCCCGCGCGCCGTCGAGCGAGATCACCACGGCGGTCAGGTCCAGGTTCGGGCCCGTGCGTGCGTCGGTCGTGAGGGCGGCGTACGCCCCGATCGGCATCTGGCACCCACCTCCAAGCCGCCGCACCACCGCGCGCTCGGCGGTGAGCGCGGCGGCGGACCTCCAATCATTGATCCGGCGTGCCAGCTCGTGCACGCCACCGTCGTGTTCCCGGACCTCCACGGCGATGATCCCCTGCCCCGGCGCCGGCACACAGGCGGCGACCGGCAGCGTCGCCGATATGCGCGTGGCGCGCTGCAGCCGGTGCAGTCCCGCGGCGGCGAGCACGATTGCGTCGACGTCGCCGGCGTCGAGCTTGCGAAGGCGTGTGTCGAGATTCCCGCGAATGGGCAGGAACCGGGCGCCCGGGATGAGGCGTCCGAGCTGCGCCGTCCTGCGCACGCTGCTCGTCCCGATGCGCGGCGACCGTCCCAGGTGCGCGACGAGATCCTCGATCGACCCGAACGACGGCGCCGGCTGCCCCGGCAGCACGACGGCATCGTACGGCGATTCGCGCTCGAGCGCGGCGGCAATCACGAGTCCGTCCGGCAGCACCACCGGCATGTCCTTGCTGCTGTGCACCGCCAGATCGATCGAACGTGCCAGGAGTGCCTCTTCAATCTCCTTGACGAAGAGCCGCTTGCCGCCGACCGCCGAAAGGGCCGCCTCCGCGAGCCGGTCGCCCGAGGTCCTGATGACGACGATCTCGCAGCGGACGCCCGGGTCCACCTCGAGGAGCGCCTTCGCCGCGTTGGCCTGATAGAGCGCCAGCTGGCTTCCGCGCGTGCCGAGTCGGAGGATCTCCATTCACGATTCCGATGCTGGATTCCGACTACGGATTCTCATTCCGATGCTGATTCCGGATTCTCATTCTCATTCCAGTTCCTCGATTCTAATTCCCAACGGCCTGTACACGCGGATCCAGGATGGGTTTGCGGAATGAAATCCGGCATGAGGCCGGATGAGAACCGAATGAGAATGCTGAATGAGGAATGCGGAATCAGAATCCGGAATGATTGAATCGGAATCAGAATCCGTAGTCGGAATCCCGAATCGGAATCGGAATCTCTACTCCGTACGCGTCACCTGCTCCTCGGGGCGCAAGCCGAAGAGGCGGTTGACGGCCTCGGTGTAGGCGGCCTGGGTTTCTTCGTCGGGCAGCGCCTTGAGCTGCTCGGTCGGCTCGAGGAGCAGCTTCTCCATGATGAGGCGGGTCACCTCGTCCATCCTCGCCCGCGCCTCGGGCGGGAGGCCGGCGAGCTTGCCGTCGAGCCGCTGCAGCTCGGCGCGGCGGATGGCGTCGAACCGCTGGCGCAGCGCGACGACGGTCGGGATGGCGCCGCGGGAGCGGTACCACGACATGAAGCGCGCCACGTCTTCGGCGACGATCGCCTCGGCCTGCTGGATCTCTTTCGTCCGTCGCGACAGGTTCTCCTGCACGACCGCCTGCAAGTCGTCCACGTTGTACAGGAACACCTGTTCCATCTCGGCCGCGGCCGGGTCGACGTCGCGCGGGATCGCGATGTCGATGATGAACAGCGGGTCGCGCCGGCCGCGCCCCATGACCGACTCCACGTGCGCGCGGCTGAGGATCGGCTGCTGCGACCCTGTCGCCGTGATGACGATGTCGGCGGGGGCGAGGGCGGTCATCATCTCGCTCCAGGCGACGGCCGTGCCGTGCACGGCGCCGGCCAGCGCTTCGGCGTGCGCCAGCGTCCGGCTGGTGATCACGATCTCGCCGACGCCCTGCGCGCGCAGGTGCTGGGTGGTGAGCTTCCCCATTTCGCCTGCGCCGATCACGAGCACGCGACGTTCGTTCAGCCTGCCGAAGATCTTGCGCGCGAGCTGCACCGCGGCGAAGCTTACGGACACGGCGCCCTCGCCGACGGCGGTCTCGGAGCGTACGCGCTTGCCGACCGCGAACGACGCATGGAACAGCCTGTTGAGGAAGGGCCCGGCCGACCGCCGCTCCGCGGCCGTGGAAAAGGCATCCTTGACCTGACCGAGAATCTGGGGCTCGCCGACGACGAGCGAATCCAGCCCCGACGCGACGCGGAAGAGATGGTGCACCGCCTCGGCGTCCTGCCGCTCGAAGAGGTGCGGCACGAACGCCGCGCGCGGGACGTGGTGGTACTCGGCGAGGAAGGCCAGCAGCTCCTCGCGCGCGCGCTCGACGTGCGGCGCCGCCACGTAGACCTCCGATCGGTTGCACGTGGACAGCACCACCGATTCCATCACGCCCGGCCGGGCGCCGAGCGCCTCGACGGCGGCCCCCACGTCGCGGCTCGCGAAGTCGAGCCGTTCGCGCAGCTCCACGGGCGCGGTGCGATGCGTCACACCCATCAGCAGGAGGTTCATCGGCCTCGATATCCCTCAGAAGCTATGGCTCGTCGTGACGAAATAATTCATCGGGAGAAAGTTCAGCAGCACGATGGCGAACCCCGCCGCCGAGAGCCACGCCGCCCGGGGACCGTGCCACCCCATCGCGCGACGCGCGACGACGGCGAAGGAGTAGACGGCCCACGCGACCACGGTCAGGAAGATCTTGGGGTCTGCGAACGAGAACGCCTGCAGGCGCATATCGTACGGCGCAGCCGCGCGCGCCTGGGTGGCCCAGATGAATCCGACGGCGAGGCCGACGGTGAGGAACACCCAGCCCACCGTCACCGCGCGCGAATTCATGACGTCGAGGACCTGCAGCGACGGCAGCCGCGCGTAGAAGAACCCGAGCCGCTTCTTCTTGATGGCCCTGAACTGCAGCACGTAGGTGAGGCCGAGCATGCCCGCCAGCGCAAAGCTCGCGTAGGCGAAGAGCAGCGACGAGGTGTGCACCCAGAACCACGGGCTGTCGAGCAGCGGATCGGCGCGCTCGACCCCGGGATCGAGCGCCGGGATCACCATCAGCGCGATGGCAATCGGCAGGATGAACACGCCCATCGCCCGTTCGTCGGCGGTCAGCTCGAGGTAGAGGTACGAGAGGGCCAGGAGCCACACGAAGGTCGAGATCGCCCGCGACGGGTTCGCGAACGGCACGTGCCGCACTTCCATCGTCTGCATGCCGATGACGAAGGTGTGCACGAGGGCGGCGGCGACGAGGAGGATCGTGGCGGCCCGCCCCGCCGCCGGCTGCCGGCGCGTGAAGTGCACGGCGTAGGCGGCGCCGGCGGCTGCGTAGAGGATCAGGGGAAGGGCGTGCATCAGTCGTTCGATCCGCCTTGAAGTGTCGGAGCGTAGTAGCCCTTCTTCGTGCGCGGCGTGGCGTTCGGCCGCGTCACCTGCACGATCACGCGGCGCCACGCGCCGTTGCGGAGCTGATTCTTCGACGTGTAGCCGATCGTGTACTGGCTCGAGAGCTCGTCGGCGATTTGCCGGTACACGCCCGACAGGTCCTCGATGCGGCTCGGGAAGAACGCGCGGCCGCCCGTCTCCTGCGCCAGTTGCCGCATCACGAACTCCGCCTCGCGGAAGCCCTTCGACTGGGAGGGCTCGTTCGAGCGCAGCGCGATCGTGTAGATCGCCGTCTCCGAGCGCTTGGCCAGATCCAGCACCTCCTCGAACGACACGAGGCTCGACGTATCCTCGCCGTCGCTGAACACCACGAGGGCCTGCCGCCGCACGTCCTCCTCGGATTGCGCCCGGATCTTCGCGAGCTCCTTCAGCGAGATGTAGATCGCGTTGTGCAGCGACGTCGAGCCGCCCGCGGCCGTGTCGAGGATCGCCGATTCCAGCTCCGGCTTGCTGGACGTGAACGCCTGGCGGATCTCGACGCGGCTGTCGAAGTCGACGATCTGCGCGATGTCGTTCGGCTTCAGCGTGCGGATGAACGCGGTGGCCGCCTTCTGCAGCGTGTCGAGCTTGTCCTCCATGCTCGCGCTGCTGTCGAGCAGGAGCGAGAGCGCGATCGGCAACTGGCGCTTGTTGAAGAAGGTCACCTCCTGCTTGACGCCGTCCTCGAAGACGAGGAAGTCGCCCTCGTCCAGGTCCGTCACGTACCGGCTCCCGCCATCCATCACCGTCACGTTGAGCGACACGATGTCCACGCCCGCCCGGAAGGAGGGGCGCGGCGGCAGCGGCGACTGCTGGGCCGAGAGCCCGGCGACGGGCATCGCGGCGACGAGAGCGGTGACGAGAAGGCGAAGGCGGCGCATCTCAGGCTCCTGGCTTCCGGCGTTCGGGCGTCCCGCGGGCCGTCAGCCCGGGACGCGTCACGTCGACGGTCGTCGTCTCGGGTTGGATGAGCGCCTCGGGCCGCCCGTAGACCACTTTGTACTGGTTCGACAGCTCGCGGCCGAGCCTCTCGAGCGCGCCCGGGACGGCCATGCTGCTCAGCAGCGTCTGGCGCTGGCCGCCGGTCCGGCGAGGGCCCAGGTCGAGCACGACGGCGCGATTGCGCAGCTCGTCCCGCATCGAGGAGGCGAACGTCCCGATGGCCAGCGCGTGCAGGGCCGCTCCGCTCCCCCTCAACGGCTCGAGCACCTGGGTGTAGTGAAGGGTGCTGAACTCGGTGCCGTCGGTGAGGATCGCCACGATATTGGCCCGCGGCTCGTCGCGCTTCGAGAGGCCCCGGCTGACCTCGACGATGGTGTCGAGCAGCATCATGCCGCTGCCGGGCTGCGCGAAGAGCCGGCCGATGGCCGCCTGCAGGAGCTCCCCGTTGCGCGTGTAGTCCTGGAGGATGGTCGGACGATCCGCCAGTCCGATGATGGCGATGTCGTGCCCGGTGCGCATCTGCTGCACGAATGTCGTCAACCCCTCGCGGATGTTGCGGATATCGTCCTCGGCGGCCGCGCTGTTGTCGACCAGAATCGCCAGCGCCATCGGTTCGACGGCGGGCGACACCCGAAGCACCTCGCGACGGACGTTGTCCTCGCGGACGATGAAGTCGTCGGCGCCGAGCCCTGTCACGGGCTCGCCGTTCTTGTCGACGACACTTGCGTAGAGCACGCGCTCGCGCCCCCCCGCCTGTCGCGCCGCGGAGGCGGCCGAGGTGGAGGCGTCGAGCGTCGGCTGGGGCACCGTGAGAGCGACGGCGATCGTCGCGAAGACGGCCGGCAGAATGAGAGGTATGCGAAACATGGGTGCTCGGGACGCAGGCGGCCAGCCTTGCCAGTATAGGTGTGGCCCCGAAGGGCGTCAAGCGCGTGCTTTTCCGAAAACCGCTGAAAACAGGGCACTTAGGGATTACGGCGGAACGCCGGGCTCCGGCCGGGGCGGACGTTGACACCCCATAGGTCGCATGTTATAAACACGCGACTTCCGGCCCGGGTCGGCCAGGTTTTCCGCAGCTCCCGGCCTTTTCCAGTCAGTCTCTTTTGGCGCGCGTCGCGCCTGAGGACCGCTATGCGGCCCGGATTCGAAGAAATGGACGCACGCATCTTCAGGGCCGCCTAGCGGTCCGGGCACCGACCATGCCGCCAGAGTTCGTACCGATCCTGCTCCTCCTCGCCGTGGCCATCGGGTTCGCGTTCGTCACGCTGCTGCCGTCGCGGCTGCTCCAGACCACGCGCTACAGCAAGGTGAAGCTCGACCCGTACGAGTGCGGGATCGAGCCGGCCACCGACGCGCGGGATCGGTACAGCATCCGGTACTACCTCGTTGCGATGCTGTTCGTGATTTTCGACGTCGAAACGGTCTTCATGTTTCCGTGGGCCGTCATCCTGGAGCAGCTCGGTCTGTTCGGGCTGATCGAGATGATGGTGTTCCTGTTCATCCTCGTCGTGGGGTTCGTGTACGCCTGGAAGAAAGGGGCTCTGGAGTGGGCCTGAAACTGAAGTCATGAAGTCGACAGTAAGATGGTGAGAACCTTTGCCCGATGACTCATGACTGATCAGGTTCCTCCGCTTCCGAGGCCGTCCGCGCCTGCCGGTGCGGCGGGCGGCGCGGCGAAGGCGGAACACAAGCCGCCGGCCGCGGCCGCGCCAACCG
>JBOGIW010000333.1:0-14641 GCA_050748045.1 Vicinamibacterales bacterium
GGCCGGTGGCGGCGCCGGCGGCGCCGGCTGCGGCGAGCCGGGGCGCGGAAATGGCTGAGGGGTCTGCGCGAGACCAGGACCGGCCAGCGCGACCAGCAACAATCCGATCCGGAAGCACATGCGACTAGTATGCGCGAGATCCTGAGGTTCTGCGAAGCAGAACAGGCATGGCTCCTGGACACCATCCGGGCGCTCGTCGCGGCCGAATCGCCGACCGACGACAAGGCGGCGGTCGATGCCTGCGGGCGCCTGATCGCCACGCGCCTCGAGCAGGCCGGCGGCCGCGTGACCCGCCTCCGGCAGGCGGCGTGCGGCGATCAGCTTCGCGTCGAGTGGAGGTCGGGGGAATCGGGGAGGCCGGAGGGGTCGGACCTCTCCGGAGGTTCGGCGGATCGTCAGATTCTGCTGCTGGGTCACCTCGACACGGTGTGGAGCGCCGGCCAGCTCGCGACGATGCCACTCTGCGAGGAGGGCGGCCGTCTGCACGGCCCGGGCGTGCTGGACATGAAGGCCGGCATCGCGATTGGCGTTCAGGCGATGCGTGCGCTGCAGGCGACCCGCACGGTACGCGGCGCTCGCGTCGTGATGCTGCTGACGACCGACGAAGAGACCGGGAGCGGCATGTCGCGCGCACTCATCGAGGAAGAGGCGCGCCGGAGCGCAGCCGTGCTCGTGCTCGAGCCGTCGCTTCCGGGTGGCGCACTGAAGACGAGCCGCAAGGGCTGCGGCGAGTATGAGCTGGTCGTGCGCGGCAAGGCCGCGCACGCCGGGGTCGATCCCCGGAGCGGCGCGAGCGCAATTGCGGAGATCGCGCGCCAGATCATACGGCTCGAGTCCCTGCAGGATCTCGAGCGAGGCATCACGGTGAATGCCGGCGTCATTTCCGGCGGCACCCGGCCCAACGTCGTGCCGGAGCGTGCGACAGTGACCATCGATGTCCGGGTGCCGAGCGTTGCAGATGCCGATGTGGTTGACAAGGCCCTTCGGGCGCTCACGCCGGCTCTCCCGGGCACCTCGCTCGAGGTACGGGGGTCGATCGATCGGCCGCCGCTCGAACGGACCGCATCGGTGGTGCGGCTGTACGAGATGGCGCGACAGGTTGCGGCAGAGCTGGGCCATAGTCTCGGGGAGGGGAGCACCGGCGGCGGATCCGACGGGAATTTCACGGCGTCGCTCGGAATCCCCACGCTCGATGGGCTTGGCGCCACCGGCGACGGCGTGCATGCGCGTCACGAGCACGTGATCGTGGCCGACCTCGCCTGGCGCGCCGCCCTGATCGCGGGACTGATTGGCCGGCTGTCTTCGCCGTCCTGACGCCGCGTTTGGCCCGTCCACCTGTGAATCCCGCAACGTCCTTCCGTCCGCTCCAGGACGTGCGGGGTTCATGCCTGGTCCGTAAAAGGCGCCTGGAACACCAGTGGAGCCCTGATTACACACGTCCAGGCAGGCGGCGCTGCTGGCCGCGCTTTTGCCTACGACAGGTCAGGAGGCGGCGGTTCCGTGGACGACTTCGATATCGCACAAAGCAAGATCGGCGAGTCAGCCCAGAGGGTAGTCGACCGAGCCGTGGAAGAGTCCCGCCGCCGCGACCACCCCCTGCTCACGAACGAGCACATTTTCCTCGCGTTCGCCCAGGTCGAGTGGGACACCTTCTCACAGGTCATGCGCGATCTCGAGTTGAACCCGCACGAGATCCTCCAGGGACTGGAAGAGCACCTGCAGGTGCTGCCGACGCTCTCCGGGCGGGAGCTGCGGGTGGCGCCGGCTACCAAGCTGGTGTTCAAGCTGGCCTTCCACCAGGCAAGCCGCGCCGGGCGTCAGATGATCGAGTCGTCTGATCTCTTTTCGGCTATCTTCGAGGAGAGTCAGGGGGTTCCGGTCTCCATCATCCGCCGTCATGGCGTCGAGCCGGAGGTGCTCGTGTCGCGCATTGCCACCCGGATGCGGGATAACGAACTGCGGGAGGAGCGGCTTCGCAAGCGCTTCGAGCTGCCGCCGTTCCTGAAGCACTTCGCCACGAACCTGAACCTGCTGGCGCGCCAGGACAAGATCGCTCCGGTCTATGGCCGCGACCCGGAGATCCAGCAGGTGCTCGAAATCCTGTGTCACCGGGAGCGATCGAACTCGGTTATGCTCATCGGGGAGCCCGGCGTCGGCAAGACGGCGATTGTCGAAGGGCTCGCGCGCCGGATCGAGTTCGAGCCCGAGTCGGTCCCGGTGCGGCTCCGCGACTGCCAGGTGGTCAACCTGCAGATGAACACCATGGTGGCCGGCACGATGCTCCGCGGGATGTTCGAGGACCGGATCCAGAACGTGATCCGTGAGATCAAGGAGCGGCCGAACCTGATCCTGTTCATCGACGAGGCGCACACGATGGTCGGCGCCGGCTCGGCGCTCGGCGCGCCGTCGGACGCCGCCAACGTCTTCAAGAGCGTGCTCGCGCGCGGCGAGGTCCGAATCGTCGGCGCGACGACGCTCAGCGAGTACAAGGAATACATCCAGGAAGACGAGGCGCTGGCGCGCCGCTTCCGGACCGTGCACGTCTCCGAGCCGACGATCGAGGAGACGCGGCGCATTCTCTACAACCTGCGGCCTCGGCTCGAGCGCAATTACTCCGTGCGCCTCATGGACGAGGCCATCGAGACCGCGCTGGAGATGTCCCCGCGCTACCAGCGGCACCTCCACCTCCCGGACAAAGTCATCGGCTGGCTCGACACGGCCGCCGTGCGCGCCGAAATCGACCGCCGCTGGGAGGTGAGGACCGCGGATGTGATCGAGGTGATCTCGCACGCCGCGCAGATCCCGAGAGACATGGTGTTTCGCGACGTCGGCGACCGTTTCAAGGAGATCGAGACACGGCTCCAGAAGCGCGTCGTGGGACAGAAGAAAGCCGTGCAGGCGCTGGCGCACCGGCTCGTGCTGAACAAGGGTCCTCTCAAGGACGGCTTCGATCGTCCTGACGGGGTGCTGATGTTCCTCGGGCCGACGGGCGTCGGCAAGACGGAGCTGGCCAAGGCGGTCGCCGAGTTCCTGTTCGGCGACGAGAAGAAGATGATCCGCCTCGACATGTCCGAGTACCAGGACGGCGGCGTGTCGGTGGACAAGCTGATCGGCATGCCGCGCGGCATCGTCGGCAGCGAGCGCGGCGGGATCCTGACCAACCAGCTCAAGGACAACCCGTGCTCGGTGGTGCTCTTCGACGAGATCGAGAAGGCGAGCCCCAGCCTCCTCAACCTCTTCCTCCAGGCCTTCGACGAGGGGTGGATCACCGACGGGCGCGGCAAGCGCGTGTACCTGTCGGATGCGATCGTCATCATGACCTCGAACGTCGGATCGGAGTACTTCCGCAAGCTCACGAGCCCGATGGGGTTCCGCTCGGGGCAGGTGCCGATCGATCAGATCAAGGTCGAAGTGGACCGGGAGCTCGAACGGAGGTTCCCGCCGGAGTTCCGCAACCGGATCGACGGGATCGTGCTCTTCCAGCCGCTCACGATGGACGAGGTGCGCGCAATCGCGCTGAAGTACATCGCACAAGTCGAGGAGACGCTGTTGCGCTGGAACAAGACGCTCACCATCGAGCCGGACGCGCTGGAGAAGCTGGTCCGGGAGGGCTACAGCCTCGCCTACGGCGCCCGGTTCCTGAAGCGCGTCATCGACGACCGGATCAAGCTGCCGATCAGCCAGCGCTGGAAGGAAGTGCAGCAGTTCCGCGCGACGATGAGGGACGACCAGGTCGTCATCGAGCCGGCGGGACCGAGGCTGATTGCGTCGGCCGATCCGAACGCGATCGCGGTGTAAGGCGGCAAGCGACCCGGCGGCTTGCCGGGTTCCGGGTTCCCGGTTCCAGGTTCCGGGTTCTTGTTCGGGGTTCTGTTCTTCGTTCGGGGTTCGGGGTTCGGGGTTCGGGGTTCAAGGTTCGGGGTTCGGGGTTGGGGGGGCCGGGTTCCGGCTTCCGGGTTCTTGAGTTCGAGCGGCCGTCAGGCCTGCCAGTCGAGCATGCGCTGCTCGGCCGCGTGCGAGCTGGGGCCGGCGCCGATTCGGTCGTCGTCGCTCGGGCGCGTCACTCCGTGCTTCGTGCGCAGCAGGGCGATGATCTGCTGCACCTCTTTCCGGTAGGCACGCGGCGCGTACTTGTGCGCGTACAGCGTGTCGTACCCTTCCACCATCTGAGGGTACGCGTCGGCCAGCCATCGCATGAAGTGGTCGCGCGTCCCACCCTCGAGGAACATCACGTTGCAGCCGACGAACGAGGCGCCGGAGTCGGCAATCGCCTTGACCGTGCGGTCGAGGAGCGCGGGTTTCGACGTGATGCCCGGCACGATCGGGTTCATCAGCACGCCGCAGCGGATGCCCGCCTCGTGCAGTTCGCGCACGGCGCGCAGGCGCTGGAACGGATGGGCCGTGCCGGGCTCGAGCTGTTGCCACGCCTGCTCGTCAACCGTCGGCACGCTGAGGTACACCGTGCAGCCGGCGCGCCGCTGAAGGTCCTGCAGCACGTCGATGTCGCGCACGATCATCGGCCCCTTCGTGACCACGCCGGCAGGATTGCGCGCCTCGGCGAGCGCCTCGAGCGCGCCGCGCGTCAGCTTGTAGTGCCCCTCGATCGGCTGGTAGCAGTCCGTGGCGGTCCCGACGGCGACGTACTCGTTCGTCCACGACGGCTTTCGCAGCTCGCGGCGCAGCACGTCCACGACGTTGGTCTTGACGAAAATGATCGACGCGAACTCGTCGCCGGCGCCGAGCTCGAACTGCGTGTGGTATCGGCGCGCGTAGCAGTAGTGGCACCCGTGCGTGCAGCCGCGGTAGGGATTCAGCGTCCACTCGAAGGGCATGCCCTTCACCCGGTTGAGCGCGGAGCGGCAGGTGACCTCCTGGTAGCGGGCCGCGTCGGCGCGCCGGATGGCCCCGGTCAGCGCTTCCACACCGCCCGCTTTCACGAGGTCGGCGACCTGACGGGTCGTCGGCTTCGCCTTGCCGAGATCGAAGAGGAGCGGCGCGGTTTCCACGGCAAGAGGCAGTATCTTCGCCGTATCTTCGTCTGTCAAGGATCCCCGGCGACGAGGCGGCTGGTTCAGATGAGGTAAGCCAGGGCGAAGCCCACCTGTGCGACGAACATCATGCGATACATGTGCACCCACGAGACGTGGTTCTCTTCGACGGCCAGATCCTCGGGACGCCGCAGCATGAGGTAGCACACGTAAAGGCCATACAGGGTCATGAACGCGCCAAGCGCCTGGAGCAGCCGGTGATTCCCGGTCAGGATGCCGAGCTCCGCGCCGATCGGAATCATCAGGAACGGAACGACGAAGGACGGCGAGATCAGCCAGGCCGCGCGCGTGACGCCATAGCGGATCGGCAGCGTCAGGCATCCACCTCGGCGGTCTCCTTCCATGTCGGCGAAATCCTTAGTCGTGGAGGCGCCGATAAGGAAGAGCCCGAAGATGCCGCCGATGTACCACGGTTCCAGGCCGAAGATGGTCTTCACCGCCGACCAGCCGGCCACCTTGAGCAGCACCCCGCGCGGGATCGCGATGGTGACGTTGGCCCAGATGCCGAGCCGCTTCGTCCGGAAGGGCGGCGCCGAGTAGAGGAAGGTGATGACCGCGGCGAGGAGCACGATCCAGAAGCACTCGCGCCGCCCGGCCGGGGAGACGAGCCATGCGAGCCACAGGGCGCTCGCGTAGGCGATCCACGTGAACACCCACGCCTGCCGCAGCGTGAGCCGGCCCGACGGCAGCGGCCGTTTCGGCTTGTTGATCGCGTCGATCTCGAGGTCGTGGATCTGGTTGAGCGCGTTGGAGGCGGAGTTCAGCACCGCGGCCATCAGCGCGCCGATGAGCGGATACGCGACGAGCGACCACGACCACGGCTCGCGCGGCTCGGCGCCGGCGGCCGTCACCGAGCCCGACACGAATCCGAGCGCTGGCGCGATCAGCGTGAACGGCCGTCCGAGCTCGATGCAGGCCCTGATCACAGTCTCATATCCCACACGTCGGATCCCACCCACAACCCGACGGCTACGGCGACGGCGGTGTTGAGGAAATTCAGGAGGTCGTTGTTCAGGATGCCGGGCTTCTCGAGCGTCGCCGCGAGCACGCTCTCGGCGAACGCTCCCGCGAGCGCGGCGCACGCCACGAGCGGGACGGCGGCGGAGCTGATGAGTCCCAGCGCCGCCCCCAGGCCGGCCAGCCCGAACGCGGCGACGATGTTCGCGATGGTGCCTTCGAGCGAGATCGCGCCCGGTGTGCCGGGAGGCACGGGACGGAACCCGATCACGAGCACCGTTTGCCGGCCCCACACTTTGCCGATCTCGCTGGCGACCGTGTCGGCGGCTCCCGCCGTGAGCGCCGTGACGAGCGCGAGCCACGCGGCGTCCTGGTAGGGCGAGGTCAGCGCCACCAGTGCCGCGATCGCCGCGACGAGGCAGTTCGCCAGCGCATTACCTGCGCCGCGGCGTCCTTCGTGCTCCTCGGCGATGCCGAGGAGCGCCTTTCGCCGCCACCCGGTCTTCGACGTGACCACCGCGCACGCAAAGGCCGAGCAGAGGAGCAGCCAGCCTTCCCAGCCGGCCCCGAGGTACACGGTCACGCCGATGAGAGCGCCGGCGATCGCGCCGGGTCGCGTCACGGCGCCTTCGAGATACGCGACCGTCGCGAAGCCGGCGTTCACGGCGAGCGCGGGGAGCAGCCGTCCGGCCGCGCCTCCCGCCATGATCTGCACCGTGGTCGCGTCGGCCAGGCTGGCGACCCACAACGTGGCCGCGGCGGCGAAGGGCACCGAGAGGTTGTCGTCGAGCCGGACGGGGATCGTCTCGACGAGCGCGGCCGCGATCGCCGCGAGCCACGGCGCGCCGAAGACGAACCACGCCGGCGCCGGCGTGGAAAGGCCCGGTTGCGTCCACCAGCAGAGCAGCACCGCGGCGGCGCCGCCGAGCACCGCGAACGCCGCCGTGCCTGCCCACGTCTTGTCGCGGTTCCACGGCAGGCGCCGGATCCCGGCGCGGCGACCGGCGATCGTCGCGGCGCCGTCGCCAACCGCCAGGATCGCCCACGACGTCGCGACGATGTCGAGGCGGGATCGGAAGAGGAGGATGAGCAGCAGCACCGAGAAGGGATAGAAGAGAATGCCCGGGGCCACTCCATGCGCTGCATCCTCGGGCCGGAGGATCACGCGCCCACCGGCGCGGGGGAGGAGGAACGCGTTGAAGGCGAGGGCCGCCGCCGCGAGCGCCGCCGCCTGTGGCCATTCGAGGGCTCGAAGCAGAAAGGCCCATCCGACCATCGCGATGTGGACGACCTGGCGACGGGTTTCGGAATACGCCATTCTGGATTCCGATGCTCGATTCCGACTACGCATTCGGATTCCGATGCTGATTCGCTCGAGAAGTCTCATTCTCATTCGAATTCGGCGTCCGGTTCGGTTTCGACCGCAGCATTGGAACCGTGAGTTGCGCCGAAACGAGAACCGGAATACTCGGAATCAGGAATCGAGCGGAATCGAGCATCGGAACCGGGATCGGGAATCGAGGATGGCAGTCGGCTGCGAATTCGAATCCGTCGCCGGAATCGAGCATCGGAATCGAGCATTACGAGAGCCCCTTGATCACATTCGCGATCCCGACCGCCAGAGGCGTGATCGAGTAATCAAGGTCCCGAATCGCCGCGGTGCTGTCGAGCGCCCAGTCGTGGCGGAAGATGTCCACCGTGCCGCGCGTGAGGCGGGGCGTCGCGCCGGTGAGTCGCGCGCGCCACTCGTCGGCCGCGCCGAGCGCCCCGGCGACGGCATATGGAATTCGCCTCGGCAGCGCGCGGCCGGTGAGCTGGCGCACGATCTCGAAGACGCGCATCTGCGGCACGTTCTCGCCGCCGAGCCGGTACTGCGTGCCGGGGCGGCCGCGCTCGAGCGCCTCCACGTACGCGCGCGCCACGTCGGCGATGTACGAGCAGGACCAGAGGCGCCGCGAGCCGATCACCCCCGGGAGCCGGCGGCCGAGGTGATCGCGGACCAGGCGGCCGACGAGATTCCCCTCCGTCAGCTCGCCCGGTCCATACACCACGCCCGGGTAGAGGCGAATCAGCGGGACGCCTGCCCGCTCGGCGCGGATCGCCACCTGCTCCGCGACGACCTTGGTGCGCTGGTAGTCGTTGGCCTGGAGGGGATCGCCGCCGTCCGACGGGGGCAGCGCGAGGAACGACGAGGTGTAGATCACCTTGCGTACGTTCGCGGTGCGGGCCGCGGCGAGCACGTGCCGCAGGCCGTTCACGTTGACCTCGTCGAAGTCGCGCGTCCGGCGCCGCCACAGGCTGACGAGCGCCGCCATGTGCACGATCGCGTCGCAGCCGGCTGCCGCCGCATGCACGGCGTCGCTGTCGCGGATGTCGCCGTCGACGGGCCGGCCGGGCAGGAGGCTGCCGGTCGCCGTCCGCGCGTAGAGCACCACGCGATGGCCGCGGGCCGCCAGCGCCCGGACGACGGCGCGGCCGAGATAGCCGGTGCCGCCCGTGACTAGCACCTGCACGGCGGCACATCCCGACCTCCGAATCCCGCTTCCCCACGGGCATTCCGCGGCGCAGGGTCAGCGCGGCGCGACGCGTGCGACTCGGGACGCCGGATGGGCGGCTTACGCACGTGCCACTTCCGCGCGCCAGTAACCGAGGAGGTCGTCGAGCATCCGATCGAAGGGGATCTCCGGTGTCCAGCCGGTGTCGGCCTGCAGGCGGGCGGGGCTGCCGACGAGGACCGGCGTGTCGTTCGGACGCAGCCGCGCGGGATCGACCTCGACCTGTACGGGCACGCGGACCCTGGCGCGGAGACCGTCGAGGATCTCGCGGATGGCGTACGCGGTGCCGGAGCAGACGTTGTACGGCACGCCCACACGGCCTCGCGCCATCAGGAGCTCGTAGGCGCGGACCGTGTCGCGCACGTCGGTGAGATCGCGCCGCGCGTCGAGGTTCCCGGCGTGGATGACCGGCTCCCTGCGGCCGGCTTCGATGAGCGCAAGCTGCCGTGCCAGCGTCGGCGCCGCGAACGAGGGCGACTGTCGCGGCCCGGTGTGATTGAACGGGCGCGTGACGACGACCTCGATGCCGTCTTCGGCGATCGCCCGCATCGCGATCTGTTCCTGGGCGAGCTTGCTCACGGCGTAAGGACTCGACGGCTCGATCGCGCCATCCTCGCCGATCGGATCCGGCGCGGCGCGGTACACCGCGGCCGATCCGGTCACGAGCACGCGGCACGGGACGCCCGCGCGGCGAACGGCGTCCAGGAGGTAGTGCGTCGCGAGCGCATTGCTCCGCAGCGGGCGCGTCGTATCGCGCCAGGACTCCGCGACGTGGGGTGCACCCGCGCAGTGATAGATCGCGGACGGCCTCAGATGGACGATGCGCGCGCGCACGGTGTCGCGGTCCACGAGGTCCACGTCGCGGCGCGACCAGCCGATCGGCTGTGCACCCGAGGCCGTCAGCCGCTCCATCAGGTGGCCGCCCACGAACCCGGCGGCGCCGGTCACCAGGACTGTTCCACGTTCCACGTTCCGGGTTCCGGGTTCGTGTTCCAGGTTCGAGTTCATGGTTCAGGGTTCATGGTTCGGGGTTGGGGTTCGGCGTTCAGGGTTCATGGTTCGGGTTCATGGTTCATCGAACTCCGAATGCGGAACGGCGAACCCGGACCGGCGAACCCCGAACGGCGAACATCGAACGGCGAACATCGAACCCCGAACACTGAACCGCGAACAGAACCCCGAACACGAACCCGGAACCCGGAACGTGGAACCTGGAACATCAGCGGCTTCCGTACTGAGCGTCGTAGTAGCGGCGGAACGCGGGATCCTGCTCCTTGATCGGGCGCCACCACCAGTCGTTCTTCCGGTACCACTCGACCGTGGACGCCAGGCCTGCGGGGAAGTCGATCTGCGGCGACCACCCGAGGGCGCGCAGCTTGCCCGTATCGAGACAGTAGCGGCGGTCGTGTCCGGGCCGGTCCGGGACGGGGTGGATGAGCGATGCCGGCTTCCCCAGGAGCGACAGGATGCGGTGCGTCAGATCGAGGTTCTGCACTTCGTTGCCGCCGCCGGCGTTGTACACCTCGCCGTTCCGGCCGCGCGCGATGACGAGGTCGACGGCGCCACAGTGATCGACGACGTGCATCCAGTCGCGCGCGTGCCCGCCGTCGCCGTACAGCGGCAGCGGCACGTCGTCGAGGGCGTTGGTGACGAAGAGCGGGATCACTTTCTCGGGGAACTGGTACGGCCCATAGGTGTTCGAGGCGCGCGTGATGACGACCGGCACCTCGTAGGTGGCCCAGTAGCTGTAGGCCAGGCGGTCGGCGGCCGCCTTGCTCGCCGAGTAGGGATTGCGCGGCTTCAGCTCGTCGGTCTCGCGGCTCGCGCCCGACGGCACGCTGCCGTACACTTCGTCGGTCGAGATTTGCACGAAGCGCCGCAGCGCCCGCGCGCGACGCGCGGCCTCGAGCAGCACGAACGTCCCGAACACGTCGGTCTGGATGAACTCTCCGGCCCCGAGGATCGAGCGATCGACGTGCGTCTCCGCCGCGAAGTGCACCACGATCTCGGAGCCCTCGACGAGCGGCCCCGACACGGCGGCGTCTCCGATGTCGCCCTGGACGAACGTGTGGCGCGGGTGGTCGATGAGGTCGTGCAGGCTCTCGCGCCGGCCGGCGTAGGTGAGCTTGTCGAGCGTCGTCACGCGCCAGTCCGCGTGCTGCTGCAGCGCGAAGTGGACGAAGTTGCTGCCGATGAACCCCGCCCCGCCGGTGACGAGGACCTCAACCATCCTTCCGGGTCCAGTCGTACGGCAGCGTGTGATGCGGCTCGAGCCGGAACTCGTCGGGGTCCGCGTACCGGTACGGCTCGGTCGGCACGTTCACGACGAGCGCGCTCTCGGTGCTGATGCACTTCCAGCCGTGGTACACGAGGTTCGGCACCTGCACCAGCATCGCGTTCTGCGCGCCGATGAAGAACTCGTTGATGGCGCCGTTGGTCGGCGAGTCGGGACGCGTGTCGACGAGCACCAGCTTCACCATGCCGGTGACGCACGCGAAGTTGTCCACCTGCTCCTTGTGGTAGTGCCACGCCTTCACCACGCCCGGGTACGTGGCGGAGACGTACACCTGGCCGAACCGGGCGAACATCTCGTCGTCGCTGCGCAGAATCTCCAGCAGCCAGCCGCGCTCGTCGGGGATCAGGCGGAGCGCCTTGGTCCTGACGCCGTGGATGCGTGGAGGCTGTGCGACGGTGGCGGCGTAGTCAGGTGGCTTGGTCATGAGGAATCGTCGTGCGAAGCTCGAATGGCTACCATCGGAGGCCCACCTCGGAATTGTCGCCGAGCGTGAAGCGGTACGCGCTCGGCTTCACGGGCTCGCGGTAGATCTTCACGTTCTTGCCGATCAGGCTGTCGATCACGCGGTTCGACAGGTTCTGCAGGCACGATCCTTCGAGGACGATGCTGTGCTCGATCTCCGTGTCGCGGACCTCCACGTCGCCCATGATCGACGTGAACGGACCGACGTAGGCGTGCACGATCCTGGCGCCCCGCCCGATGATGGCCGGCCCCCGGACGACGGAGCGCTCGATGACGGCGCCCTCTTCGATCACTACCTTACCCTCGATGCGGCTCTCCGCGTCCACGGTTCCCTCGATCCGGCGCTCGAACGTGTCCAGGATCAGGCGGTTCGCCTCGAGCATGTCCTCCACCTTGCCGGTGGCCATCCACCAGCCGTCGACGAGGTGGGGCCGCACCGTGAGGCCGCGGTCGATGAGGTCCTGGATGGCGTCGGTGATCTCGAGCTCGTTGCGGAAGCTCGGCTGAATGCGGTTCACGGACTCGAAGACTTCCGGCCCGAACATGTACACGCCCACGAGCGCCAGGTCGCCGACGTGCTCCGTCGGCTTTTCGACGAGGCGCACCACGCGCCCGTCGCGGAGCTCGGCGACGCCGAACTGCTGCGGGTCGGGCACGCGGGTCAGGAGGATCTGCGCCGCGGGCTTCTGCTCCTCGAACTCGCGCACGAAGTGCGTGATCCCCTTGTTGAGCAGGTTGTCGCCGAGGTACACGACGAACGGCTGGTCGCCGATGTAATCGCGGCTGATCTTCACGGCGTGGGCGAGGCCGCGCGGCGCGTCCTGCTCGATGTAGGCCACGCGCACGCCCCACCGCGAGCCGTCGCCGACCGCGGCACGGATCTCGGCCTGCGTGTCGCCCACGACGATCCCGATGTCGCGGATGCCGGCATTGGCGATCGCCTCGATGCCGTAGAAGAGCACGGGCTTGTTCGCCACGGGGACGAGCTGTTTGGCGCTCGTGTAGGTCAGCGGGCGGAGCCGCGTCCCCCTGCCGCCGCTCAAGATCAGTCCTTTCACCCTATCGCCCCCTGTTCCCGCCGAAGGCGCCGAAGAAGTTGGAGAAGGTGCCGAGCCCGGCGAGGGTGAACGAGAAGTTGATCCGCCGGTCGGCGGGAAGGGGGAACGACGAGCTGATCTGCGGATAGTTGAAGTTCTGGAACTCGACGCTGAATCCGCAGCACTGCGCGAAGTAGGTGGCCGACATCGTCTGGCTCACGATGTAGCGCCGCGTGATGTCCCAGCTCAGGGCATACGTGCCGGCCAGCCGTCCCTCGAGGAAGCCGGCGGTGCCGCCCGCGCTCAGATGCGTTTCGGCGTCCCTCGTCTTGTCGTACCGCCGGCGGCTCAGGCTGGCGTTCACCGACTGGCTGCCCGCGTAGACGCTGCCCGACGCCGACAGCGACTGCATGCCGCCGCCGTTGACGTCGTGCTCGATGCGCGTCGACGCCGTCGTGGCCTGCGTCGGCGAGTAGCGGACGGTCAGGGCGACGGGAGAGAGCGCGACCGGCGCGCGGCTGCTGACGCTGCTGGCGTAGTTCGGGTCGAAGCGGCTCGTCTGGCTGTCCGAGTAGTACGTCTGCTGCACCGAGACAGATAGGAACTCGCGCGCGCCCGCGGCGACGCCCTCACGCGGACGGTCGCGTCGCAGCAGCCGGTTCGTCAGGCCGTAGGTGAGCCGTCCCACGCCGCCGATCACGAAGTCGGCGTTCTGCGACAGAAGCGGCGTCCGCTGGTGGTCCTCGATCGGCGTCGTGTGCTGGTAGGCGAACGTCGGCTCGATGACGTGCTTGTAACGCTCGGCCCGACTGTCGGGGGCGGCGTCCCAGATCTTCGTGAAGACGGGGCCCACGGCGTCGGCGCGGATGTCGAAGTACGACCGCATGAACGGCTCGGGCACCTGGATGCCCTGGGCGTCGAGGCTCTCGCTGTAGCGTGTGAAGCGGTAGGCAGCCGACGTGTTCAGCGTGAGGAACGTCCAGCGCGAGAACGGCATCCGGACGAGCGGCGCGACGTCCATCCGCAGGAGCCCGCGATCGTCGGACGGCACCGGCACGCCGTCGAGCTCGCTCCGGTACGGCAGGTTCGCGACTTCGCCGTTCACCGACGCGTACACCGGGGTGCGGAAGAGCGCGGTCGGCGCCACGCCGCCGCTGACGCGCGGCGTGCTGCCGTAGAGGAAGGAGCGCCGCTCGTCGTTAAAGACCTCGTTCTGGTCGTACGCCACGCTCGCATTGTAGGGTCCCCACGCGCCGGTGACGGCGCCCTGGATGACGCGCGACCGCTGCGAGGCGTCATACACGTTCTGCTGATAGAGCTGTTGCGAAACGACGTCGGAGAAGTAATCGACGCGGGCGCGCGCGCGCAGGCCGCGCGCCAGCGTCTGCGTCGCGCTGGCGCGCACCTTGAAGCTCCGGCTCTCGGGCAGCGTCCCGGTGACGTTGCCGTCGCGAAACTCGGCCGCCTTCTGGTTGAAGCGGTAGATGAGGACGGTGCCGGCCGATTCCGCATTCGTCACGTAGCGGTACTCCGAGCCGTACCCCTGTCCCGTGCGCGTGAACCAGTCGTGAAAGAACGTGGCGTCGTGGCTGCGGTTGATCGCCCAGAAGAAGGCGTTGCTGATCCCCTGGCCCCGGATCGTGGAGGTGCCATAGGTGGGCAGCAGGAAGCCGGTGGACCGCTGGTCCTCCTGCATGGGGTAGTACGCCAGCGGCAGATAGAAGACCGGTACGCCCTTGACGCGCAGCACCGTGTTCGTCAGGAGCGCGTAGTCCTGCAGGTTGAGCGTGACCGACCCCGACGTGAGCTCCCAGCGCGGCGTCGGCTGCACGCACGTGGTGAAGCCGCCCCGGGTGATGCGGTACTTCTTCTCGCCGATCTTCGACACCGTGTCGCCGTAGAAGTAGACGTCGGGATCCTGGTTGCCGAACTGCACGCGCTCGGCTTTCGGCCCGAGCGACATGATGCCCGACGCCTGATGGAAGGTGCCCGTCTGGGTGCGCGTGTTGAACTCGACGCGCTCGGCCGAGATGCGCCCCTCGAGGTTCGTGAACACGACGTTGCCGCTGGCGGTGAGCGTGTCGGTGTCCGTGTGCAGGTCGAGCTCGTCCGCGAAGAGCTTCACGCCGGACTGGTGCTCGATCTCGACCTGTCCGGTCATGCGGATGTGGGTGCTCGACACGCGCTCGAGCCGCCACTGGCTCGACGTGTAGCCCTGCGGCGCCGGCGTGCTCACGGGCGGCTGCGCGGCAGGGGTCTGCCCGGAGGGCGGCGGCACACCCGGAG
>JBOGIW010000334.1:0-4794 GCA_050748045.1 Vicinamibacterales bacterium
GCTCATGACGGCGGCGCGCGCGGAGTTGACTGAAAGCGGCCGCGAGGCGCTGCGGCGCGATGCGCAGGCGGAGCTGGAGCCGTTCCGCGCCCGTATGCCGCAGGCCGCCTATGAACAGTCGATTGCCGCCTGCATGGATCGCCTGCTCCGCGAGCGGGCGCGCATCCCGAGGCTGGCGCCCGAATGATCGAGACCGGTGCGACGCTGACGCTCGACGTGGAGAAGCCCGCGGCCGGCGGGCGCATGCTGGCGCGCCACGGCGGCCAGGTGGTGCTCGTCTGGGGCGCGATTCCGGGCGAGCGTGTCGCGGCGCGCGTCGACCGCGTCGGCAAGGGCGTGGCCTACGCCGAGACGATCGACGTGCTCACCCCGTCGGGCGACCGCCGCCCGGCGGCCGGCGACTGGCGCTGCGGCGGCAACGTCTACGCGCACGTCGGCTACGAGCGCCAGCGAACGCTCAAGGGCGAGATCCTCCAGGATGCGCTCGCGCGCATCGGGCGCCTCCCGTGGCCGACGCGGCCCGACGTGGTCGGGTCGCCCGAGTGCGGATACCGCATGCGCGCGCGGCTGCACGTGCGGAACGGCTCGATCGGGTTCTTCCGCGAGGGCACCCACGACCTGTGCGACGCGGGCGCCACCGGCCAGCTCCTCCCGGATACGATCGAGTGGCTCCGGCGCCTGGCGGAGCGGGTCGGCACCGCGGGGCTGGCCGGCATCGCGTCGATCGAGCTCGCCGAGAACATCCCCGCCAACGAACGCGTGTGTCACCTCGAGCTGGAGGCCGGTCTCGACGTGAACGGCCTGGCGGCGCTCTCGTTGGATCCGGCGCTGACCGGGCTCACCGCCGCCTGCCTGCTCCGGCCGGGAGCCGAACGTCTCGCCGGCGTGCCGACGGTGACCGACGTGCTGCGCGTCTCGTCGGAGACGCCGCCGCGCGCCGTGCGGCTGCGGCGCGACGTGCGCGCGTTCTTCCAGGGCAACCGGTTCCTGCTCGAGGCGCTCGTGCGCCACGTGTGCGCGCTCGTGCCGGAGGGGCCGGTCGTGGACCTGTACGCGGGCGTGGGGCTCTTCGGCCTCTCGCTCGCGGCGAGGGGCGCCTCCGACGTCACGCTCGTCGAGGGCGACTCCGTGAGCGGGGCGGACCTGCAGCAGAACGCGGAGCCGTTCGGCGATCGCGTGCGGGTGCGGCGCAGCCCCGTCGAGGAGTGGCTGGCCGCGGCCCCTGCGGCGCGCGTGCCGGCGATGATCGTCGATCCGCCGCGCACCGGGATGACGCGCGACGCGGCGATCGGCATCATCCGCCGGGAGCCGGAGCGCCTGATCTACGTCTCGTGCGACGTCGCGACGCTCGCGCGCGACGTGCGGACGTTCGTCGACGCCGGCTACGAGCTCCGCGGGCTCACCGGGTTCGATCTCTTCCCGAACACGGCGCACGTGGAGAGCGTGGCGCTGCTCGTGCGCGCGTAGCGGTTCGGAGGCGCCGGGCTCCGGTTTCCCGTGGTTGATGATCGCGGGACGCCGATGATCACGGGCACACTGATGATCGCGGGCCTGCCGATCTCTGCCACGAAGATCACCAAGATCACGAAGATGGAACGGCGCTTCGTGTGCTTCGTGTCCTTCGTGGCCAGGCTCCCTCTCATCGTCGAACCGTCATCGCGACGGTGCGAGTTGCAGGACGAAGCGAGAGGGCCTCTGCGACTCCGCGTCTCCGCGTGCCCGTGATCGTGGACGGCGCCGCGACGGGAGCTGACTGAATGGCTGTGACGGTGTGAATCACGAGCACCGGCGCGCGACGCGCCCTATCGCCGCGCCGCCTTCACGAACCCCTCGAAGAGCGGGCTGAACTCGCCGGTCCGGTAGAAGTTCTCCGGGTGCCACTGGACGCCGAGGCAGAAGCGGCGATCGGGATCCTCGACCACCTCGATCACGCCGTCGGGCGCCGTGCCGGTGACGACGAGCCCCGGGGCCGGCTGGCGGATCGCCTGGTGATGGCGGCTGTTCACCGGGATCTCGTCGCCTTCCTCGATGCGCTCCCGCATCAGGTGCTCGAGGAGGCTCTCGCCGAACATCCACACGTCGTGGGCGATGGCCACCCGCGGCTCGCGCACGTCGTGCGGCAGCGCGTTGGGCACTTCGCTCGGGATGTCCTGCACGAGCGTGCCGCCGAGCGCCACGTTCAGCACCTGGATGCCGCGACAGATCGCGAAGAGGGGCACGTCGGCTCGGACGGCCTGCCGCACGAGCTCGATCTCGTACTCGTCCCGTCCCTCTTCCGCCGCGCCGTAGGCGCGGTGCGCCGCCTCGCCGTAGATCGACGGCAGCACGTCGCCGCCGCCGGCCAGCAGGATCCCGTCGAAGGCGCGCACGACCTCCGCGGGAGGATGGGCCTTGTAGTCGAGGATCGTCGGCTCGCCGCCGGCGCGGCGGACCGATGCCTCGTAATCGTGCGGCTTGCGGCAGGGAGCGATCGCAATCCTCGGCACGTCACATCCTCGGCGGCACGTCCACACCCATCAGGTCGAGCGCCCGCGTGAGCTGCCGGCGCAGGTAGATGATCGCGCCGGCGCGCCAGCGGCGCACCTCGTCGCGCTCCTCGTTGAGGATCGGCGCGCGATGATAGAACGCATTGAACGCCTGGGCCAGCCCAAAGGCGTACTTCGCCAGCACCGAGAACTCGAGCGAGCGCACGACCTGCTCGACGATTTCGTCAAGCCGCGACGCCTCGAGCACGAGCGACCAGAGCTCGTGATCGCCGTGCTCGCCGGTGAGCTCGCGCGGCGACACCTCCCCGAGCGACGCCAGGAGCGCCGGCTCGTCCAGCCCGTCGCGCTGCTGCAGCTTCTGGAAGATGTTGTTCGCGCGGACGACGGCGTACTGGATGTAGGGCCCGCTCTCCCCCTCGAAGCTCAACGCCTCGTCGAGGTCGAAGGCGATCACCTTCCCGCGTGAGAACTTGATCATGAAGTAGCGGACCGCCGCAGTCGCGATCATCCGCGCAAGACGGCGCCGCTCGTCCTCGTCGAGCTCGGGGTTCCGCTTGCCGACCTCGGCGCCCGCCTTCTCGACGAGCGTGTCGAGCAGATCGTCGGCCTTCACCCCGAGACCCTTGCGCCCCGAGACCTCGACGAACGGCCGCGTCGCCTCCGCCGAGTCGGGCGCCGGCGCGTACCCCAGCTCGCGCGCCGTCGCGTGCGACAGGGCGACCATCTCGTAGGAAAAATGGTGCGAGCGGTCCGCCGCTTCGGGGTGCCCGACGGCCACGAGCGCCTGCTTCAGCAGCTTCTGCAGGTACGACTGGCGCACGTCGATGACGTTGTAGACGCAGGCCGCCCCGCCGAACAGCGGGTGGTCGTCCTCGCCATCCTCCGAGCACGTCGCCCAGAGTGGCCCGTCGCGCCCCGAGGCGAAGACGCGATACCGGAAGTCGCGGCCGAGGAGTCCGAGCTTCCAGAACTGATAGGCGATGTCCTTGCCGACATAGGTCACCACCCCGTTCGATCGGACGATGACCTTCTCGCGATCGTCGGTCTCTTCCGCCACGTCCGAGTCGGGCGCTGGGGTGTGGGAGTCGGGCGCTGGGAATTGGGGGTTGGGAGTTGGGCGTTGCGGTTTGGGCGTTGGGAGTTGGGCGTTGGGAGTTGACGAAGCCTCATCCTCGATCCGCATCACCCAGCAGCCCGCGAGCCGGCCCTCGGCGACCTGGTAGACGGCGCCCTTCGCCTTGAGCACGTCGAAGGCCTGCGCCCAGAACTTCAGCCGCAGGATGTCGCCCTCCCACGTCAGCAGGTCGTAGTCGACGTGCATCCGCGCCATCGTCTGCAGATGGCAGCCGACGATGCGGTCGGCGATGAAGGCCCCGATCCGGGCGTTCTCGTTTCCGCCGTGCTCGATGTCGTGCAGCGTCGCGGCGCGCACGCGCAACCGCTCCGTGTCCTGCTGGTACCACTCGGTCACACGCGCGTACAGGTCCCAGCAGTAGTAATCGAACCGTGCGGCACCGGCGATCGCCTGGATGTCGTCGAGCGTCCGGTTCTCGAGCGCGCGGAAGCCGACGACGACGTCGGCCACCTGGACGCCGGTGTCGTCGATGTAGTTCTGCACCTCGACGGGCACGCCGCGGAAGCGGAGCACGCGGGCGAGGGTGTCGCCGAGCGCCGCGTTCCGGAGGTGGCCGATGTGCGCCGCCTTGTTCGGGTTGATGGCCGTGTGCTCGACGATGGCCTTGCCGCTGTCGGCGCGCGCTGCCGGCGGCAGGTCGCCCATCAGCTGCGCCAGGAGAAACCCGGGGCGCTCGAGAAAGACGTTGAGGTACCCATTCGGCGCCGCCTCGACGCGTGAGATGCCCTCGACGCTCCCGAATGCGCGCGCGATCTCCTGGGCGATCGCCCGGGGCGCCTTGCGCAGCCGCCGCGCCAGCTCGAAGGCGACCGGCGTGCCGAGGTCGCCGAGCGCGCGGCTCGGGGGATACTCGAGCGCGACGGGTGGCCGGGCGTCGCCCTCGAGCGCGTAGAGCGTGGCGAGCACACGATGAATGCGATCGCGGACGCGATCGTGAATGGCCAGGATCATCTGTGCTACGCTTTCACGCGGTCGCTCGTGCGTAGTCGCCGGCCGTGTTGACGTTCAGCAGCAGCCGTCCGTCCGGATCGAAGCGCGCCACGTCGCTGGCGCTCATCTCGCGCACGTCGAGGCCGTCGAGCGCGTCGAGGATTCGGAGCTGACCCTGGTCGAGGCGCGCGCGCAGGTGCGGCGCCGCGCGGCGCGCCCACGCGGCGCACCCCGGGTGCAGGC
>JBOGIW010000335.1:0-3845 GCA_050748045.1 Vicinamibacterales bacterium
CTCTGACCCCGTTCTGACCCCGTTCTGACCCCGATCTGACCCCCAACAGGGCGGGGGCGGCGAGAAAGGTGCGGCGGGTGATCACGGCCGGGATCCTCTGCCGGCCCGATCCCGGCGTCAAGCAATCGTTTTTGAACGAGCGTTCAGGGGCGGCTATACTGCGATGGGATGTCCATCGACGCGCGCGTCGCACGGCTCATGGCCGAGCTGCCGAGAGAGCCGCAGTTCCCCACGCAGGGGCGCACGCTCTTCGTCGATCTCGCCCGCGGGCAGATCCGTGCCGCCTACACGCCGCGGCGTATCGTCGAGACGCTGCTCTCCGGGCGCGGCGCGAACATGTTCTATCTCTATCGCCTGCTCGACGAGTCGCTGCACCCGCTCCATGCCGACATCCCGCTCATCTTCGGCTCGGGCGTGCTGACCGGGCTCGTGCCGAGCGCCGCGCGCGGCAACTGCACGTCGTGGTCCCCCGAGTCGGGCGTCATCCTGGACTCGAATGTCGGCGACTATTTCCCGTCGTTTCTCCGGATGAACGGGATCGATCACCTGGTGCTCTACGGCGAGTGCCCGCGATGGTCGGTGCTGGTGATTCGCGAAGGCGAGGTCGAGTGGGTTGACGCGGCGGCGTACCTCGGGCTGGACAACATCGACATGCGCGCCCGCATCGAGGCGGACCTCGGCGGCGTCTGGACGCGCAACATGTCGATGGCGAACATCACGCGCGCAGGGGAGAACCTGGTGCTCACGTCGGGGATCATGGGCGGGCCCAAGGCGATCTACGCGCGCGGCGCCCCCGGCGCGAAGATGGGTTCGCTGAGGCTCAAGGCGATCGTCACGCTCGGCGCCACGAAGGAGCTGGCGACGGCGATGGCGTACAAGCCCTACAACCGGCACATCGCGCAGAAGCTCCTTGCCACCTCCGTCGTCAAGCACGCGCTATCCGTGACCGGAACGCCGTTTCTCTACCGGCCGAGCCGGCTCCTCGGCGCGATGGGGACGAAGAACAACCAGGAGACGACCTGGACGGAGCGCCTCGACGCCGACCACATCGACGCGTACCGACCCGGCATGGAAGGCTGCTTCCGCTGTCCCGTGAACTGCCGGCCCTTGAACGAGCTCACGCCGGATCCGGCGAACAAGTACGGCCGCGGCGACGGGCCGGAGTACGTGACGCTCGGCAAGTTCGGCCCGAACCTCGGCATCGACACCGTCGAGCCGGTGATTCGCCTGAACAACATCTGCAACGACCTCGGGGTCGACACCGCGTCGATGGGCTCGGCGATCGGCTGGGCGATGGAGCTCTATCAGCGAGGCATCATCACGACGGCTCACACGGGGGGGCTCGCCCTCCGATGGGGCGATGCCGAGCTCGTCGAGCGCCTGCTCTTCATGACGGCGCGGCGCGAAGGCTTCGGCAACGTGCTCGCCGACAGCACGCGGGCGGTCGAGAAGGGACACTATCCTGTCGAGGCGCTCAAGTACCGGATGGCGGTGAAGGGGTTGATGCAGAGCGACCCGCACGACGCGCGCATCCTGAAGGCGTTCGCGCTCGGGCTCGCCGTCGCCACGCGCGGCATGGATCACCTCCGCAACCGCGTGACGCTCGAGATCAACGCGAAGATCAACGACGACCCGGCCTTCAAGGAGCGGCTGTACGGCGGCCCCGTCAGCGCCGAGCCGACCAGCTACGTGGACAAGGAGCGCGCCGTCCGCGTCTGCGAGAACATCTACGCCGTCGGCGACTCGGTGGGGATGTGCCGCTTCACGACGAAGCTCTTCAACAGCCCGTCTCTCCCGGGCCTCGAGGAGTTCTCCGGGCAGATCGCCAACGTCACCGGGATCAGGCTCTCGCCGGACGAGCTCGATCGAATCGGGCTCAACGTGATGGGCGTCGAGCGTATGATCAACCATCGCCTCGGCGTGGGCCGGCGCGACGACACGCTGCCCGATCGCTGGTTCGACGAGCCGAATCCATCGGGCGGGTACAAGGGCGAGAAAATCGACCGCGTGGAGTTCGACGCGATGCTCACACGCTTCTACCGGATCTCGAATCTCACCGACGAAGGCGTCCCGGTCGAGACGTGGCGGCGCGAGCTGGAAGCGACGCTCGCGCTGGACGCGTGATCACGGTCTCCCTGCCGGCGATGCTCCGCCCGCACGCCGGCGGCGCCGACGTGCTCACGATCACCGCGCCTGTCCACAGCATGGCGGAGCTCCTCGCCGCGCTCGAGCGGAGCGCGCCGCGGCTGATGCGCCAGCTCGACGACTCCGTCTTCAACTTCGCGGTGAACGACGAGATGCTGCTGCACGGCGTGCAGGCCCACGAGTTGAAGGACGGCGACCGCGTGGAGATCGTGCCCGCGATCTCCGGAGGGTGACGATCGCGGACCGCGGGTCGCGGATCGCGACGATCGGACAGCGGGGAGCGGACCGCGGACCGCGGACCGCGGATCGCGGAGAGCGGAAAGCGGAGAGCGGAGAGCGGATCGCGGATCGCTGAGAGCGAGCCGCGACGATCGAACAGCGGAGAGCGGATTGCGCATCGCCGATCGCGGATTGCCGAGAGCGGATCGCGGATTGCGGATCGCGGAGAAAGAATGGATCGTCGGGCCCGAGGACGCCGGCGTCAGGCTCGACACGTATCTTGCCGCGCCTGAGCGCGCCGGATCCCGCGGGCGTGCGGGCTCGGCCCTCGAGCGAGGCAAGGTGATCGTCAACGGCGAAGACGTCGGGCCCGGCGATGCCGCACGCCGCCTGTCGCCCGGCGACCTCGTCCACCTGTGGATGGATCGCCCGGGCAGCGCCCGCTCGCGCCGCGTCGCCCGCATCCCGGGACTGCGGGTCGTCTACGAAGACGATGTCCTGTACGTGATCGACAAGCCGGCGGGTCTCCTGACGGTTCCGCTGCCGCGCCGCGACGGGGCGCCGTCCGTTTACCATCTCCTCGAGCGGCACCTGCGGCCGCGCGGTAAGCGCCGGCCGTTCGTCGTCCACCGCATCGACCGCGACACGTCCGGCCTCGTCGTCTTTGCGAAGGACGAGACGACGCAGCTTCACATCAAGACGCAGTTCCGCCGGCGCGAGCCGGAGCGGATCTACCTGGCGGTCGTCCACGGTCATCCGGATCCGCCGGAAGGGATGTGGCGCGATTACGTGGCCTGGGACGCCGAGCACGTCATCCAGAAGCAGACGCACGCGCGCGATCCGAAAGGGACCCAGGCGACGAGCGCGTATCGCGTGATCGAGCCGTTCCGGCGGGCGTCGCTCGTCGAAGTGCGGCTGCGCACGGGGAAGCAAAACCAGATCCGTCTGCAGGCGGGGCTGCGGGGTTATCCGCTCGTCGGCGAGCGTCGATACGTGTCCGCGCTCCCGCACCCGGGGCTCATCGACTTTCCCCGCCAGGCGCTCCACGCCCATCGTCTCGCGTTCGCGCACCCGCGCGACGGGCGCGCGTTGACGTTCGAGGCGCCGCTGCCGGTGGACATGCGGGCATTGGTGACTCGGCTGCGCCGCGACGACTCTCCTGAAGTTCGCGCCGTGTAGGCCGCCGGCACGCCTGCTCCTCGTTCAGTCCTGCCTGAGCGCCTGTACCGGATCGACTCGCGTCGCGCGGCGCGCCGGGATGTAGCCGGCGACCGACGCCACGGCGACGACGAGCACGGGCACCGTGCCAAAGGTGATCGGATCCGTGGGCGTCACGCCAAAGAGCAGCGACTCCATGAAGCGCGTGAGCGCGAGCGCCCCTCCGAGGCCGATGACGACGCCGGCCGCCACCGGTGCCAGTCCCTGGCCGAGCACGAGCAGCCTGACACGCCGCGCGCTCGCGCCGAGCGCCATCCGGATAC
>JBOGIW010000336.1:0-41534 GCA_050748045.1 Vicinamibacterales bacterium
TGAAACAACTGAACCTCGCACGCGACCCGTTTCATGGCGACTGGAATTACGTCATCAGACCGAACACGAAACGACGCGGTTGATATTCAAGAACGAGTTGCCATCTTTATTTATTAACGGCTCCTAAGTCCGCTGCCGGGTCGGCGCCGGGCGCTCGGGGTCGCCTCGCTCTTCTATCAGCGCGTCGGCCGAGACCGTGTGGAACGACACCACGACCCATGTCTCGCGCCCCATCACCGGCTTGTGCCAGACGTTGACCGGAATCGACAGCCACCGCGCAGCCAGCGGGCACGCTGGCGCCGGCCTGTAGGACGTTCGACTGCCAGCGGGCGCCATCCCACGTCTGCAGGTCCGCGCTGCCGCGCCATGACATCACGCGCTGGTGGCTGTTCGGATGGCGTTCGGGCGCCTGAGGTGGTGTTCGCGCGCAGGACGAAGATCCAGCTCGACTGAACCTCGTCGGGCAACCCGCCGCCATACACATCGAGCGGCACCGGCTCCCAGGGACTCGCTCGACATCCAGCGCGCGGTGCTAGGGCCTGTCGCACATCGGCGGCGTACGCGTCCAGTCCGAGCCTTCCATCTCCGGGAAGCTCGGAGCGACCGTGACCACGGAGATCCAAGGCGACCGCCCGTCGCGTGCGCCGGAGATACCGGACCTGGGGCTCCATTGCGTGGAACTGCCAGCGAGCGAGTGGATGAAGATCACCGGCGGCTGTCCGATGGTCCCGCCATCCTCCACGAACAGTCGACCGGACGGTCCCTCTATATTCATCTGAGACGGTGCCGAGGCGCGCTCCGACGCTCCGCATGCTGCGAACATCAGCCCCGCAAGCAGCGCGAAGGTCGTCCGCACCGCGACAATACTACGTCGAGCTTCGCGACTGAACCAAGATTGAAGGCCAGCCGTGTGGATCAGCAGCCGCTTCCGGATGTTGGCGTGCCCGCGCAGGTACACGCACTTTGGCACTTTGAACTGCGCGCGCCGTGCGCTCTCAGTCAGCACGCAGCGCCGCGACCGGATCGATGCGCGTCGCGCGTCGCGCGGGGAAAAAGCCGGCCGCGAGGGTCACGCACAACAGCACGACCGAAACCACGATCAGCGTGATCGGATCGCGCGGCGTCACCCCGTACACCAGCGACTGCAGCACCGACGCCAGCGCCAAAGCGCCGCCCAGGCCGACGACGATGCCGGCGACACACGTGATCACCTCCTCGCGCAGCACCAGCCGCATCACCATGCCGCGCGTCGCCCCCAGCGCGATGCGCACCCCCATCTCGCGCGTACGTTGCGAGACCGTGTAGGCCGTGACGCCAAATACGCCGACCGCCGCCATGATCAGCGCGATCGCCGCAAAGCCGAACAGAAACGCCGTGGTCATGCGCTGATGGCTGACGGTCCGGCCGATCACCTCGTTCATCGTCCGCACTTCGTACACCGGCAGGTTCGGATCGACCTCGTGAATGGCCGCTTCGATCGCCGCGGGGCGCACGGTGCCCTGCGCGCGCGCGACCAGCGCCACGCCCGTGAGCGGCTCCTGCGCCATTGGCAGATACACCTGCAGCATCGACGGCCGATCGATGCCCGCCGTCTTGACATCGCGCACGATGCCGACGATCTCCCGCCACGGGGTCTCGTCGACGGGAAAGCCCTGCTTCACCCGCTTGCCCAGCGCCTCGCCCGGCGCCCAGAAACGGCGCGCAAACGCTTCGTTGACCACGATCACCTCGGGTGCGCCGGCATTGTCGCTCGCTTTCAGCAGCCGGCCGGTCAGCAACTGAATGCCCATTGTCTTGTGATAGTCGGGCGTGACCGGCGTGAACGCCGCCCTCGGCAGATCGGCGCGCGCAGGGACCGGCTGGTCGTTGACGACGAAGACGGAGTTCCAGTTCGAGCCCTCGACCGGTAGCGACACGGTGAAGGCGGCGCTGGTGACACCGGGGATCGCCAGCAGACGCGTCACCGCCGCCTCGAAAAACGCGAGGCGTTGCGGGCGGCTGTAGCGCGCCGACGGGAGCGTGACCTGTGCGGTCATGACGGCGTCCGGCTCGAAGCCCGGATCGATCGCCACCAGATTGGCCATCGTCCGGATCATCAAGCCCGCCCCAGCGAGCAGCATCAGCGCGAGCGCCACTTCGGCCAGCAGCAGCGCGCGGCGCGTTCGCGCGGCGCCGCCGCTGACGCCGGCAATCCGGCCGGCCCACAGCGAGGCCGGCGAGTGGCCTGCGGCCTGCAGCGCCGGCACGAGTCCAAAGATCACGCCGGTCACGATCGACACGAGCGCCGTGGCCGCGAGCACGCGGAGATCAATCGCGACGATGTGGATGCGCGGCTGGTCGGGCGGCAGCAGCGACACGACGAGGTTGAATCCGCCCCAGGCGAGCAGCGCGCCGGCGACGCCGCCGCACAGCGCGAGCAGCACGCTCTCGGCGAGCAACTGCCGCGCGATGCGCGAGCCGGCCGCGCCCAGCGCACCGCCAGCTCCTGCGACCGCGCGCTCGATCGCGCGAGCAGCAGGTTCGCCAGGTTGACGCACGCGATGAGCAGCATCGCCAGCACTGCGCCCATCAGCACACGCAGCATCGGCCGCGCGTCGCTGACGAGCACGTCGAACAGCGGGCGCGTTGTCGCGCCGTTGCCACTGTTGGTCTCCGGGTGCTGCTGTTCGAGCTGAGCGGCAATCGTCGCCAGTTCCGTACGCGCCGATTCAACGGTGGCGCCCGGCGCCAGCCGGCCGATCGCCGCAAGCCCGCTGTGGTTCCCGCGGCTGAGCAAAAAACTGCCCGGCGTGAGGAGCTCGCCGATCGGGCGGAACACATCCTCTTGCCGCGCGACGGTAAAGTCCCGCGGCAGCACGCCGACGATCGTGTAGCGCTGATCGTTCAGCGTCAGCAGCCGGCCGATGGCATCTGCCGTGCCGCCCAGCTCTCGCTGCCAGAAGCCGTAGCTGATGAGGCACACGCGTTCGACGCCCGGCCGATCGTCGTCGGCCGTGAAGTCGCGTCCGATGATTGGCTGCACGCCGAGCGTCCGGAACAGGTCCCAGGTCACGCTCCGCCCGTTGATTCGGCGCGGGCGATCGAGGCCGGTGAGCGTCGCCGTGCCACCGACCCATGCCGCGAGCGACTCGAACGACGTCGCGCGCGCGCGCCAGTCCTCGTAGTTCGGCCACGCGACGCCGCGCTCCGTGCCAGCCGGATTGATCTCGCGCGCCAGCACCACGCGATCCGGATCCTTGATGGGCAGCGGCTTCAGCAGGATGCCGTCGACCAGCGAGTAGACGATGGTCGTGGCGCCGATGCCGAGCGCAAGCGTCGTGATCGCAAGCGTGGCAAAGCCGGGCGCGCGCCGCAGCATGCGCAGCGCGTAACGAAGATCGCGGAAGAAGTCAGCCATGATGCTCCCGGTTGGTTCGCCGATGACGGGTGATGGGGCTGCCTTGCGCTCGATGTCGGTCAGCGTGCGCGCGAGGCCGTGCCAGTCGGGGACTTCCGCGAGCGCCCGCGCCCGCGCCTCCTGGTCGGAAACGCCATGCGCCAGCGCCGCGTCGTAGGCGGCCTCAAGCTGCTGCGCGAGCTCCTCGACGATCTCGGTCTCACGCTCGGCCCCGATCGGCAGCGGCGGCAGGTGCGCGCGCACGTAACGGCGCCAGTTACGCATGACGGAGCCGCGCGACCTGTTCGATCGCCTCGACGAACTCGCGCCACACCTTGCGCCGCGCGCCCAGCACCACCCGTCCCGCCGTCGTGAGGCGGTAGAACCGCCGCCGACGCTCGCCGGCCTTTTCGACCCAGCGGCCCTCGACCCATCCGCGCTTCTCGAGCTTGTAGAGCAGCGGATACAGGGTGGCGGCGCGGAACTTCAGCCGGCCGTCCGACCGCGCTTCGATCAACTGCGCAATCTCGTAGCCGTGCCGCTGCCGGCCGTCGAGCACCGTCAGCACCAGGAACTCCGCGCTCCCTTTCTGCAGATCCCGCGTGGTCATGTCGATGGGGGCCATATAGGTCTGTAGCATACATATCTGACGCAGACCTGACAAGCGGCCTTCGCCACAGCCATCGTGGGGGCCATGTTTCTGGCCGAGACCCTGCTGATGTTGGAGCGCGTAGACATCGGCGTAGATACGACACGGCCTGTTTTCCGGCCCGTGCCGCCGGATCTCGCGATGAGGTTTCTGCACGATCCGGCGCCACAGATTAGCCGAGAAGCGGACAACATCCTCGAGCCATGTCCGATATTTGTATACATTTTTCGGACAACCCATCAGCGGACTGTTGACCGAAATCTGTATACAAACTTCGGACAAGACTGACGGGCCCTAATGGCGCGACGCGTCAAAAGGCTCAGGAAAGCGAGCGGTTTCGAGCGGGCGCATCTCAGGCCGCGGGGAGCAACCAGTTGCGGAAATCGTCCCTAACACCCAGCCAAAGAGAAGTGCGCCGACAGGCAGGCAACCGCGAACGTCTCCACAGGTTGATCCGCCAGTAGCGGTGCAATGATTTGCGCCGCCAGATGCGGTGTGCCGAGCGCAAGGGAGGGGACGCTGATGATGCGGCCCTCCCGATCGCGCACAGGTCGGTACGCGAACACGAGTTCGCGTACCCGGTGACAGCGCGGCGTTGAACGCCGCGGCGCCGGCGGCGGTTGGGCCGTGTACGGCGCTTCAGCAGATACACTACTCCCGGTCATAGGGTGCTCCTTGCGACATGCCCTTGGGGCGATTGGGTGGAAAGCAGCTCCTCGTCGGGCGACGTAGAGGGGTGGCCGCGACGGCCACAGCGAGATGGTTCGAGACTAAGAACCTAGCGGATGCGGGAGAACATACAGCCGGTCACCTCCGGCGAATGGTCCAAATTTCTCCAGAAATTCCAGCAGGCAGCAGCTGTCAGTGATGGTTGTCAATCCTGCGCTGCGGTGGGACGCTCGCCCGCTCATGCCATTCGCGGCCGTCCCACTCCCAGGTATCGCCGAACACGTTGTCGCCATCGTGTCCGCCATGGAGCACCAGACGCCCGCGACGCCGATCGAAAGCCGCGGCACTGTGATTCCGCGCCCGAGGCCCCTCCGTCGAAACGACCCGCCATCGCACGTGGTCGAACAGCCACGTTTCGCGAACACGCTCGCGTCCGTTCCAGCCGGTCGTTCGTACCAGATGCTGGCGGGTCGAATCGTATGCAGCCAGGCTGTTGAACCGCCCCTCGGTATCCGGTGTCTTCACGGGCTCCCACCGCGCGCCGTCCCAGATCCACGTGTCTGCTCTGGGCCCGCCGCTGCCGCCAAACAGGACGACGCGCTGCAGTTGCTCGTCATACGCCAGGGCGACACCGCTTCGTGGCGCGGGACCCGTGCTGGCACGCTGACGCCACACCGCACCGTCCCACTCCCACGTGTCGCCGAGCCTGGTGATGGTGCCGCCGACATCGTTGTAGCCGCCAAACAAGACGACCACCTGGCGCTTCCGGTCGTACGTCATACCGGCTTCCGATCGCGGGGGCGGACCCGACACGGGGCGCGAATGCCAGCCGTCGCTGCGGAGCACCAAAGTGTCCGACAAAAAGGTCGCCCTTTCCCCCTTTTGGCCAAACAACACGCGGCGGCCGCCGAACACGACGGCCTCGCTCCGCGCCGCGTCCCAGGCCATCGCCGGGAAGGTGCGCGGCGAAGGACCCACAACGTTCAACGCTTGCCAATGTTGACCGGTCCAGGCCCAGGTATCACCGCGGACCGCCCCAGCATCCGCACCGCCGAAGAGCAGTGTGAGATTCCGCTGCTCGTCGTAGACCATGGAGTGGGCGTTGCGGACGCCGGGACCGACGGAAGATTCGCCGACGAGAACGAGCAGCGCCAATGCGATTGCGGTGATGAGCGACTGAAGCATGTCGAGTATCATGACATTCTTCGGGGTTCTGTGGACTCAGTTGCTCGAGTTGGGCTCCGACATCCGTAGAATCGGAGCCCTTCGCGGCGTCTGCACGATGATCACCCACGAGTTGAACCGTATGGTCGCGACGTCAGCAGCGCGCGTGGCCAGGAAGTGGTTCTTGTGATCTCACATCCGGTGTTTTGCGAGCACGCCGGTCGATCGCGCGGGCGTAATGTTTTGAGAAGTGCCAGAATGCGGTCCCTACGTTTCGATAACCGACGCTACCCTGGACCGATACAGGGAACGACCCGATTCCGCGGCTAGGAATTAGCCCTTCTGGCACCGTGCGCCTATTTCTTTAAAATCAAGTAAGAAATCATCACTCACCGGTTCCCTCCGCCACCGGCAAGATGTTGGCGCAGGATGGCCGAGATTCCCCGCGAGAAGGGCCCTGGATCGAAGTCCTCGAGATTCGTCATGATGGCGACGGTCACGCCGACTTCCGGGATGACGTTGAGGAGCGTCGCCGCCCCGGCCTGATTGCCCGAGTGCGTGAGGCGCCGGAGGCCCCCCTGCGCTGGCGTGACGCCCCATCCCAGACCGTACCCAGTGCTTCGGCCGTCGCTCGTCTTCTGCTCCGTCCACATGGCGTCGACGATGTCTTTCCTCAAAAGCGTGCCCGTGTTCAGCGCGATTCCGAACCTGACCAGATCTTCCGCCGTCGACAACAGCCCGCCGCCTGGCACCTTCATGCTCGTGTCGTGCAGACTCGCGTTGTAGATCTGTCCCGGACGGGCGACGCCCTTCGCCGCCGGCGGCAGCGAGCGATGGGTTTCTTCGGTTATCAGCATGTAGCCGGACGCGCGGCCGGGCACGACGTCGTAGTGGAAGTCCACGCGCGTGCGCGCCATCCCCGCGCGCTCGAACACCCGCTCCCGCATGTAATCGGCGTACCGCTGCCCTGACGCTCCCTCGATCGCGCAGCCCAGAAGCGAATAGCCATAGGTGCTATATGCGTAGCTCGAGCCGGGCTCGTGCAGCAGCGGATCGTTCCTGAAGAGGGCCAGAGACTCTTCGATCGAAAAGTACGCGGTCGTCCCCACGGCCTCGCGCGACTTCTGGTAATGACGGATCCCGGCCAGGTGTCCAAGCAGCTGCCGCGCCGTGATGGTCTTATGGTTCGCCGGCCATGCGGAGCAGTACGTCCGGATCGATGCATCCAAATCCAGCCTGCCCTCCCCGGCCAGCGCCATCACGGCGGCCGCCGTCAGCGGCTTCGCAACCGACGCCGTGCGAAAGCGCGTGTCCGGAGTCACGGCAACGCTGTGTTCGAGATCGGCAATGCCGTAGCCCTTGGAGTACACGAGCCGGTTTTGAAACGCAATCGCTATCGAGAGGCCCGGAACTCTGGCTTTGGTCAGCTGCTCCTCCGCGAGCCGATCGACGGCAGCGGCCGCCTGCTGGGGCAGAGCGTCGGGGCCCTGAGCTCGGGCGCCAAGCGCCAGCAGGACGAGCCAAGCGCCGGCTCCGGCGGTCACGCGATTCCTCATGGCAGACGAAGACGAACGCAGACGCGAGACGGTTCCACCGGTGGAATGGATCGCCCCGCGTCGGCCTGCAAAGTCACAAATTAGTCACGGCGTGACGATGGTGGTACGGCGCGCGGCCTAGCTCCCTGGGACTCACGATCGGCACGGCTGTGCGGGGTACCTCCAGCTCGGTCCTCCAGACGTTCCACTCCTTGTTCGCCTCGAACGACATGCGCGTTTCGCGGCGGCCGCGGGCGCTCCCGGCCGCCGTCTCGTGGCATCAGCTCGTTCCCGCGAGGCGCGCCGCGCGCGTCGATCCGGTGATCGCGGTGTGACCGAATTCCGCCTCAGCGACCGCCGGCGTCGAGCTGTGCGAATGCACGATGCGCCAGCCTGAAGCGGACTTCCGGAACGTACCGGACCAATAGCCCCGGTGAGCCGGCAATGGCGTTCCGTCGCCTGCGACGCCCGAGACACGATGCCAGCCGTGGACGACGGCCGTTGTGTCGTTGAGCATCAGCACTCTCGGACGTCCGTCCCACTGCAGATCGTTGACGCGAACGCTCAAGAGGAATTGCCGGATGCCGGCCTCGAGCTGCGGCCACGTCACGGGTGTGCCGTTATCCACGTGAATGAAATCCGGCCCGCCTTCGTAGTAGGCCAGGACGCGTTCGACGTCCTTCGCCCGAAGCGCCGAGAGCACGTCTTCGGCAGCCCGCTCCACGGAACTCGTCGGCTGCCCGGCGTGCCAGCCAACCAACAATACGCATATGAGCACATGCATGATCCTCATTCCGACCTCCGCCATTGACAGTACCTTGTAATGCGACATATCGTCATCAGACATGACGACCCACGACAATGCGCGACGGCATCTGCCGCTGACGCCCGCAGCCTTCCAGCTGCTCGTCGCGCTCGCGGACGGCGACCTCCACGGGTATGCGCTCCTCAAGGCAGTCGAGCGGCAGACCGACGGCGAGATCCGGCTGAGCACCGGCACGCTGTACGGGCTCCTCAACCGCCTGCTCGCCGACGACATCGTCGGTGAAAGGACGACGGGCGAGGGCCGTCGGGTGTACAGGCTCACGCCGCTCGGCCGTGCGGTCGCGCGCGCCGAGGCCGACCGTCTCGAGGCCCTGCTCCGAACCGCGCGTGCCACACGAGCGCTAGGGCGCGCCTCCTCGAGCTGAGATGTGCAACATGCGGAATACACCATCGAAAGCCGCGCGCTGGTATCGGCGGCTGCTTCTTCTGCTGCCGTTTGAGTTCCGTCGCGAATTCGGATCGGAGATGACGGATGTATTCGACGCCCAGCGCGCCGACGCCCGGCACAACGGGCGCGGAGCGGTCGCGCAGCTCTGGCTCTCGACGGTCGGCGGTCTTCTGCGCATCGCGCCGCGCCAGCACGCCGCGCTGCTGCGCCAGGACATTCGCGACGGGCTTCGCGCGCTGAAGGGCAGCCCCACTTTTACCGCGTGCGCCGTCCTCGCGCTGGCGCTCGGCATCGGCGCCAACATCGCCGTCTTCAACCTGCTGCAGGCGATCGTGCTCAATCCGCTGCCGGTGCACGAGCCGTCGCGGCTCGCGTCGATCCAGGTCGTGGACCGCCAGAACCCCGGCTACACGCCGATGTCCACGGACAACTTTCACGATCTGCGCGCGCAGCAGACTGCATTCACGCAGGTCGCGGGCTATGCGTTTGCCGCCGTCAGTGCCGACATCGGCGGTATGCCGCAGGAACTGTTCGTCGCGGCCGTGAGCGGCGACTACTTCGACGTGCTCGGTGTGCCGGCGGCCCTGGGCAGGACGATTCGGCCGGAACACGACGGTGCGCCCGGCGCGAATCCGGTCGCCGTTCTCGGCCACCGGTTGTGGATCGAAGCGTTCGGCGCCGCGCCGGCGATCATCGGACAAACCGTACGGCTCAACGGGCATCCCTTCACCATCGTCGGCGTCACGCCCCCGTCATTCCGCGGCACGCAGACGACGTTCGTGACGGATCTCTACATTCCGCTCTCGATGTACGACACGGTTTCGCCCGGTACGCCGTGGGTCACGGGACGACGATGGCGATGGATGAATGCCATCGCGCGGCTGCGCGACGGCGTTTCGATGGAAGAGGCCTCCTCGTCGGTTGCCGTCATCGGCGAACGGCTGGCGGCGGCGTACCCGGATGTCAATCGCGGGCGCAGCCTGACGTCGATTCCAGTCGCGCAGATTACGGTCAATCCCAACCAGCACGCGACGATCGCGCGAAGCGGCGCGATCCTTTACGGCGTGGTCGCGGTCGTGCTGTTCATTGCGTGCGCCAATCTCGCCAGCCTGCTGCTCGCGCGATCCGCGGGACGGGCGCGCGAGTTCGCGCTCCGTACAGCGCTGGGAGCCGGTCGATCGCGCATTCTCCGGCAGGTGCTGACCGAGAGCGTGATGCTGGGCCTGGCCGGGGGGGGCGGCGGTCTCGTCGTTGCGTATTGGACACAGCAATGGCTGTGGTCCTCTCGCCCGACCAACTTCCTGCGCGCCCAGCCGGATCTGTCGCTGGACGGCACGCTCCTGCTCTATGCGCTCGCGCTGTCCATCGGCGCCGGGGTGCTGTTCGGGCTCGTTCCGGCGCTTCAGTCATCGCGCAGCGACGTGATTTCGACGCTGAAAGAAGCCGGCCGGCGGCCGGCATCACCGGGCCGGCAGCGCGTACGCAGCGCGCTCGTGCTCGCCGAGATCGCGCTGTCGGTCGTCGCCCTCGTCGCGGCCGGCGTGCTGATCCGCAGCCTGCAGCAGGCGCAGCGGATCGATCCAGGCTTCGACGCGGCGCGTCTGCTGCGCATGAATTACAGCCTGCGCGCCTCAGGCTATGGCCCCGAGCAGGCGGCCGAGTTCCATCGCCGAGTCATCGAGGGCCTGAGCGTGCTTCCTGGCATTCGCAGCGCCGCCGTAGCAGATCGCGCACCGCTTGCGGGCGGCGGCGGCAACACGATCAACGTCCTGGGCCAGACGCCGCCGCCCGGTGCGCTCGGCTTCCTGGTGCAGATGGCCTGGATCTCGCCCGGTTACTTCGATACGGTCGGCGTGCCTCTCGTTGCGGGACGCCCGATAGATGAAACGGACCGCGCCGGAACGCGCCTCGTCGCCGTCATCAACGAGACGATGGCGAGGCGATTCTGGCCCGGCAAGGATCCGATCGGCCAGCAATTCACGTCGGCCGTCTGGACGGCGCCCGCCGAAGTCGTCGGCGTGGCACAGGACAGCAAATACATCACGCTCGGCGAGGCGCTGCAGCCGTTCTTCTATATGCCGCTGCACCAGCGCACGACCGGCGCGGCCGCGCCGGTCACGCTGCTCCTCGCCGCCCAGGGCGACCCCGCGCACATGGCGCCCCCGGTACGGGAGGCCATGATCGCGCTCGATCGCTCGGTTCCGCTGACGAATGTCATGACCGGCGAGGACATGTTGCGCGGCGCGCTCTGGGGCCCGCGGACCGCGGCTAGTCTGGTCGCGGCCTTCGGGGTGCTTGCGCTTCTGCTCGCGGCAATCGGCATTTACGGCGTGATGGCGTACTCGGTGAACCAGACCCGCCAGGAGATCGGCCTTCGGCTGACGCTCGGTGCGACGCCTCGGGGCATTCTCGCGTCGCTCGTCTGGCGCGGCGTGCGTATCGCCAGCGCGGGCGCCGCAGCGGGGATCGTCATTGCGCTTGCGGCAGTCGATACGATGGCCGCCTTGTTGTACGACATCAAGCCGCGCGATCCCCTGACGTTCGTCATCGTGCCGGTGGGCCTTGTGATCGTGGCCGCACTCGCGTGCCTCATTCCGGGACTGCGCGCGGCGCGCGTCGATCCCGCCGTAACGCTGCGATAAGGTCCGCCTCCCGTCGGAACCGGCTGGGCGGCATACCGAATGCCCGGCGGACCGCCTACGTGAAGTAGCCTGTGGCTCGCGAAGTCGAGCTGCAGCGCGATCATGGTTGCGGATGGGGCCGGAATCGCGGGACCAGGGCGCATCCGGAGGACAGCACCATTCGCCAATCATCGCGAGATCGTCGCAATGCAGCAGCCGCTCGACAGGCAGGAGCGTTCGATCCAGTGGCGCAAGCCGGACACGATCCTGATATCGCAAATCAGGAACAAATCCTAGATTAATGATTCCGGGCTTGGCGGATCGATCCTGTGGCGGCGCTGCGCGTTGAGTGACCATGTTGGATCAGGGAATGAACGGGATGCTCACGTTCGGCGCGTGCGAGCTCGACCCGGTGAGCGGCGAGTTACGGCGTGACGGCAGGTTCGTGCGGCTGCGCCCACAGCCCGCCGCGATCCTCGCCTACCTGGCGGCGCGGAGAGGCCGGGTCGTCAGCCGCGATGACCTACGGCAGCATCTTTGGGGAAGCACCGTGCACGTGCGGTTCGACCTGGGTCTGAATTCCTGCATGAAGCAGATCCGCCGTGCGCTCGCCGATGACCGTCGCTCGCCCAAGGACATCGAGACACTGTGGCGGCGCGGTTATCGCTTTCTGGCGCCCGTCGATCATTTCGACCTGGACACCGACAGCGTCCAGCCCCGTCCGTGGCGCGAGGCGGTGCGGGCGTAGCGATGGGGCTCACACTCGCCGCAGCGGCGCTGGCGGGGCTCTGCGCGCTCGCAGTCCGGACAGACCTGCGCGCCCAGGACGTCCGGCCATTCGTCGAATCGCCCGATACGCTCTACTACGACTTCTGGGTTGGCCGCTGGGCGGACGTCACCGACGGCAGCACCGGCGCACCCGTGCCCGTCTTCATCGTCACGCGCGGCATCCACGCGGGTTCACTCGAGGAGACGTGGAGCGGGGTTCTCAAGGCGCGTGCGTTTCGGACGTGGGACAAGACGGCATCGCGGTGGATGCATGTCTGGGTGAGCGACAACGGGCTCTTCCAGGTGTGGGAGGGCCGAAAGGTCGGCCGCGACTGGTACATGTTCAAGGACTTCGACATCGACGGCGACCGTTATTTGTCGCGTCAGGCGATTCTGCCGCGCGGAGATCGCGAGGCTGAGCGCGTCAGCGAGCGCTCAGACGACGGGGGCCGCACGTGGACCCTGCGATTTCGCCAGCGCCTGCGCCGAATCGAATGATGACGAGCCCGGCGCGACTTGAGGCAACGAGCGTCATGCACGTCGTCGCGTTGTGCGTGCTCGCCGTGACGGTGATGCTGTTCCCTCCCGCGGCCGCGGTGCAGCGCGAGTCCGCCTTGTGGGGCGGGCTCAAACAGGGCACGCACCACGTTGGCCTGACCCTGCTCTTCGATCGCGACAGTGACAGGCCCTCGTTGAGCCCTGGTCCCAGCGAGACGGGTGCTCCCGCCCGTCCGATGCAAATCGTCGTGTGGTATCCGGCCGAAGAGAGCCCGCGCGCGCCGCTTACACTGCGGGAATACGTGGAATTGAGTGCCGGCCGGCTCGGGCCCGAGTCCGACACCTCGGAGCGGCGCAACCAGTTCGTGAGATGGTCTGCCGCTATGCGCTGCGTTTCCTGGGGCATCACCTGCTCGACGATGCCGTATCGGGCTTTCTCTACTCACCGCCGGACGGCGCGCCTGCGGGAATGTTCAGCGCCGAGTATCTGCCGGCGCGCACTCGTGACTTCTTCGTGATCGTCGCCGGAAGGAGCGGTCCCGGGAGTACACGTTGAACGTAAGTGACTTCCTGATCCGGGTGCTGCGAGACGACGATCTCGACGGCTTCCTGCGGCTGAAGCACAGCGCCCTCTCGAGCGATCCCCTCTCGTTCGTCGCCAGCCTCGACGAGGACCCGCGCGACTATCGCGAGCGCGTGCGCGCCCGCCTGTCGCATGCGTCCCTCGCGGCCGGCGACGTGATCGTCGGCGCCTTCGCCCCGGAACTCATCGGCATCGCCGCGGTCACTCGCGACTCGCATCTGAAGCGCAGCCACAAGGCCGAATTGCATGGCATGTATGTGAGGCCTGAGTTTCGAGGCCGAGGCCTCGGCCGCACGATCCTGTCGGAAGTGCTGCGCCTGGCATGGCAGATGCCGGGGCTCGAAGAAATCCAGCTCATCGTCGCCACGCACAACCGTGAGGCGGCTTCGCTGTATCGCCAAGCCGGCTTCCGCGAGGTCTGGACGGAGTCGCGCGCGCTGAGAGTAGAGGGGCGTTATGTCGACGCGCACCATATGGTGCTGTCCGTTTCGACATCGGACTGTCGGTCGGTTTCGGGTTGAGCATCGCCGCTCCGGGTTCGATGAGCCGCAAAGCGGTTCGCATTCGGACCGATCTCGCATACGAATCTTGACGGCGGCGACGAAATGGGCGAATGGATTCACGATCTCCGCGGCTATTGTGGTCAACGCGCGAGGGCTCACTGCGCCGGGAATCCACCAGCCGCCTGGCCTCAGTGGTCTCCGGACGGCCAAATCCATCGTCTTTGGATGGACGCGAGACGGCGATTGGGTAATCTATGTGATGGCCAGCGACGGCACTGGAACGCGCCGCCTCACGGCCACTCCCGGACGAGACGCCCATCCACACTTCCCGCGCGATGACATGAGAATCGTATTTCAGTCGCCACGCGGCTCAACTGGGCCGAACGAAGTGGACCTGTACATCATGAAGACCGACGGAACGGAACAGCAGCGCATTGTGGCCGCCGCCGGTTTCGATGGCGTTCCCGTCCCGTCGCCTCCAGCCAATCGACAGTGATGGGACGAGCATCGGGACGAACGGCAGAACAACTTTCCGACAGCAGACTGCGCGGCCAGTGTGTATTCTTGCGCAGAGTCGAGACGTGCGCGTATCGAGGATGCGCCGAGAATCGATCGTGCCTTGATTCCGCAGCTTTAATCACTAACACCTGTAGTCGTATTTAGACGAGCATGAGTACCGGCCATGTCGTGCTCAGGGCGCTTCGGCTCTCGGACGAGGACGCCGTTTGTTCGCTACTCTCCGATGAACGGGTGATTCGACATATGTTGTTTCCTCGATTCGACCGCACGCGCGCCGCCGAGTTCACAGCGCGCTTTCAGACCTCTGAGCCAAACGGGTTCCCTCCGCAAGCAGTCCTCGCTATCGCGCTTGCAGAGACCAAGTCACTCGTTGGCCTGTGCGGTCTGGTCCTGGACGCTGACCAACGGCAGGGCGAGGCTTGGTATCTCCTTGATCCCAGTCTCTGGGGTCGCGGCATCGTCACCAGCGCAGTATACGCACTCGTAACGCATGGGTTTACAGCGCTGCGGTTGCACCGCATCTGGGCGCACTGTCTCCCGGAGAATCCCGCATCGTCGCGAGTGCTGGAGAAGGTCGGGTTTCGCCATGAAGGCTTTCATCGGCAGAACCTGTTCATCCGTGACACATGGCACGATAGCAACACATACGCGATATTAGCGGCCGACTGGTCCACTCGTGCCAGCATGGATCGATCAGGTGTGGAAGGCTTGAGAGGTTCTCACTAATGCGGACAGTCTTTCTCGCGCTTGGCGCGCTCATGCTGCTGCAGTCCTTGACATCCCGTGAAGTTGACCTTACCGAACTCGCCACATCCGAGTCGTTGGGCCGCGTCGTGAACCGCAGCGTGTTGCCGTTGCCTGACCCAGGGGTGCGGTTCGACGAACGACCTGGTCAGGGTATCGCCTGGATCCGCGGCGTGCGCTTTTCTACCGGCGTAATCGACGTGGATGTGCGTGGCAAAGACCTCTTTCAGAGAAGCTTTGTGGGGGTGGCATTTCGCGGTGCCAGCGATGCGCGCTATGAGGCGGTTTACCTGCGGCCGTTCAACTTTCGCACTGAGGATCCGGTGAGGCGCGTGCACGCGATTCAGTACGTGGCGCATCCTGAGCTTACTTGGGAGAAATTGCGGTCGGAGCGACCCGGAGAGTTCGAGGGTGGGGCCAGTGGTGCGGTGGACCCGTCTGACCGGGTACGTCTTCGCCTCGATATCAGCACCGATCGCGTCCGCGGGTACGTCGGGAGCGCTCCAATTCCGTGGCTCGACGTACCGCGCCTGGGCAGCATTCGTGAGGGGCTGGTAGGCTTGTGGGTTGGGGAAGGCTCCGGCGGCGATTTCCGCAACCTGACGATTACTCCAGACGCTCCGCGCCCGTTAGACGGATTTCCTGTCACGCCGGAAGTGTTCCTGGCGCGCTTCAGTGCGGCCGAGGGAATCACATTCAACGCCGAGGGGCGACTGTTCGTCGGTGCGGACAGCGCAGTTTGGATTGTGGAGCCCAACGGCAGTGCGCGGAAGATTGCAGACGTGCACACGCACCTCGGACAGGCCCGCATTGGCGCCCGCGACATTCTCGCCGCGGACTTCGGCCCAACAAATGTATTTCAACACGGCCCTAATGATGACGGAATCGTCTGGCGGATAACGCCCGAAGGCGAGAAGACTGCTGTTGCCCGGGGAATCGCGGATCCCAATGCTATCGTCGTGTTGCGAGATGGCTCTTACCTCGTATCTGACGACGGCACAGACAAGATTTACCGTGTGCAAAACGGCGCGGTTTCGGTGTGGTCGTCGGCAGTCGCGTACCCCAATGGCCTGGCGCTCTCGCCGGACGCTCGCGTGCTCTATGTGGCGCAGATTTTCAACAGCCTGCGGCCGATTGTGGGTGACGATCGCGTCTGGGCGTTCAATATGACGGGTGCCGCGGCTCCACCCGCGCCCTCCCTCATCGCACGGACAGGCGAGGGCGGGCTGGACGGTCTGGCGACAGACGAGCACGGCCGCGTCTACATTGCGGACAACGGCGCAGGCAAGATTTGGCGACTCGATCCGCGCAATGGAGAAACGATTCTTGTTACGGAGGGAATGGTGGGCGTGGCAAGTCTCGTCTTCGGCGAAGGGCAGTTCGATCACGAGGCGATCTATGCAACATCGACGCAGCGTGGCGGCGGGAAGATCTGGAAGCTGCGCGTCGGCGCCCGAGGGGCACGGCTGTACCAGTAGCTGGCTACACGGCAACGACCCTGGCGCGCTGCGCCATGATGACGGCGAAACGTCCTCGTTCGGCGCCGCTCGCCGAGTCGCCGATCTTTTGTACAGCCCGTCGAATACGACCCGTCAGGTCCGGCAGTTGTTCAATGTCTCCCACAGCTGCCGGACGCGGTCGCCGTCCGACGGCGTCACGTGATGCGGGTCCGCTGCCGTCGGCTCGAGGAGGTGCGAGTTGAGCACGAGCCGGTCTGGTCAAGGACGGGAAGATCTCTAGCACGTGCTCTGGGATTTCAGCCGTCATCGATTTGGCACTCACTTGGGTTGAGGAGGATTACGGCGCCGCTCTTCGCACAGCACATGAGGCGGCACGGAAACTCGCGCTGTTTGTGCGGCGGCCCGGGGGCAGCCGCAACTGAGTGTTTCTCTGTCCGCACAAGCCTCCCAGATGGCTTGGCTCCGCGAGCTCTGCGGATTTGGATTGCAGAACATCTCCAATCGATGCTGTCAGTCGAGGCCCTCGCAGATCGCATGTCGATGAGCGTGCGCAACTTCGAGCGCGTTTCACGTTTCACCCGAGAGGTCGGCACAACGTCCTCCCAGTATGTGCTTCAGATGCGCGTAGCCGCGGCCCGACGCCAGCTTGAACGCTCGCGTGACGCCTTGAAGCAAGTCGCTGCCGCCGCCGGGTGTGGTACGGTTCTCATGATGAGGCGGGCGTTCGGCAGGCTATTAGCTAACGGTACACAACAGCAACCTTCTGCAGCACGCACCCATCTAAATCTGGACATACGAAAGGAGAGTCGGGATGCCACAGGACGTACGCTTCGCTGTCCGAACGCTGCTCAGCCGACCGGCGTTCACGCTGATTGCGGTCAGCACCCTGGCGCTCGGCATCGGCGCCAACGCCGCGATCTTCAGCGTCGTCCGCGCCGTGTTGCTGCGGCCGCTGGCGTTCTCCGAGCCGGAGCGGCTGGTAAAGGTCGTCGGGCTCGACCGCGCGGAGGGTACGCCCGGTAACCTGTCGCCGGCGGATTTCTTTGACTTCGAGCAGCAGACGACGGCGTTTGCGCGAGTCGGCGCCCACGGGTGGGTCGGCTTCTTCACGCTCGGTGGCAGCCAGCTCGAAGCCGAACGCATCGGCGGCGTCAACGTCACGGATGGGTTCTTCCCGTCGCTGAGCGTGCAGCCGCTGATGGGACGGCTCTTCACGGCAGACGACGATCGACCAGACGCCTCCACGGTCGTCGTGCTCAGCCACGGCTTCTGGCAGCGAAGATACGGCGGCAGGCGCGATGTCATCGGCGAGATGATCTTGCTCAATGCACGTCCGGCGACGATCATCGGCGTGCTGCCGCCCGAGTTCCGTCACATCGAGCCCAATCCGGAACGAGAAGCGGAGGTCTTTGTTCCCTATGGTTTCGATCGCGCATCGCCGAATCGCGGGGGGCATTTCATTCGTGCAGTAGGACGGTTGCAGCCCGACGCGACGATCGCAGATGCCCGCGCGCAACTCGAAACTATCGCTACTCAGCTCGAGCAGCAATACCCGGAGAGCAATACCGATCAGGGAGTGCTCGTCTCACCGCTACACGAGGCAATGGTGCGTGAATCCCGCCCCGCGCTTGTCCTGCTGCTGTGGGCGGTCGGAGCCGTCCTGCTCGTCGCCTGCGCGAACCTCGCCAACCTGTTGCTCGCCAGCGGCAGCGCGCGACAGCGCGAGCTCGCGATCCGTGGCGCGTTGGGCGCCGGTCGTACGCGCCTGATCAGACAACTGCTGACCGAGAGCCTCGTTCTGAGCCTCGCCGGCGGGGCCGTCGGCGTCGTCCTCGCCTTCTGGGCTGCGCGCGCCTTGTCTGTGCTGAGCGAAGCCGGCATGCCGAACGCCGATCTAGTCGCGATCGATCTGCCGGTTCTCGGCTTTGCCTTGGCCATTGCCGCTCTCACTGGCCTGGCGTTCGGCATCGTACCGGCGCTGCAACTCTCCGGCAGACGCGTGCACGACACGCTCAAAGAGGGCGCTCGCGGACAGACGGCGGGCCGAAGCGGGCGCCGTATCCGCGACGTTCTCGTGGGCGCCGAGATGGCTCTCTCGATCGTGCTGCTCGTGGCTGCTGGCCTGCTGCTCCGGAGCTTCGCGGAATTACAGCAGGTGGACGTGGGCTTTGCACGTGACGAGGTCTTGACGATGCAGGTGGCGGTACCGACGGCTCTCTACGAGGAAGGTGAACAGATTCCGTTCTACGAGCAGCTGATTGAACGTGTGCGGTCCGTGCCGGGCGTCCGCTCCGCGGGCGCTGTCAACATCCTGCCGCTCAGCGGCAACTACGATAGCCGCGGCATCCAGATCGAAGATCGCCCCGCACCGATTGGCCAGGCTCCATCGGTTCAGTCGCGCTCTGTCACACCCGACTATTTCGAGGCGATGGGCATTCCGCTGCTGCGCGGCCGCGGCTTCGACTCGCGGGACACCGCGTCTGCCCCACTCGTTGTCCTGGTCAGCGACGCGATGGCGCTCCGGTACTGGCCCGGCGAGGATCCGATCGGCAAACGGATCACGTTCAATAGCGGCATCCTGCCCGACCAGCAGCAGAACGTTGGAGGCCCCGGTTCACGCGAGGTGATCGGTGTGGTTGGCGATGTCAAACACCTCGGACTGGACGAGGAGGTGACGCCGTTCTTCTACACACCACACGCCCAGCAGCCCTCGTATCACACCATGACACTCATCGTCCGTGCTGCCGTGGCGCCGGCGACCCTCGCGTCCGCCGTCCGGCACGAGCTGACGCAAATGGATCGCAACGTGCCGGTGTCCCAGGTACGCACGCTCAACGCTGTCGTCGCGCGCGTGACGACCGCGCCGCGGCTCAGAGCGTGGCTGGTCGGCGTATTCGCCGCGCTCGCCCTGCTGCTCGCCCTCGTGGGCGTGTACGGCGTGGTGAGTTATCTAGTGAGCCAGCGCACACGTGAGATCGGGGTGCGACTTGCACTTGGGGCACGCGTAACGGAGGTGCTCGGGATGCTCGTCAAACAGGGCATGATTCCGGTGATCGCCGGCCTCGGCTTCGGGCTCATCGGCGCGCTGATGGCGAGTCGACTGCTGGCCGGCATGCTCTTCGGCGTCACCGCCGGCGATACCGTGACCTATTTCGGTGCCGCAAGCGTTCTCGCGACGACGGCTCTCGCCGCCACCGTCGTGGCCGCACGCCGCGCGACGCAAGTCGACCCTGTGGTCGCGCTGCGCAGTGAATAGTCGTATCGCGTTGCGCCTTGAATAGGCGCATAACCCGCGTTAAAAATTACTCCGCGGCGCTATCGCGAGCTGGCGGAGCACTCCGCCGGCGATGAGCAAGGTTTGAACTCCCTCGGGCGGGCAGCCGAAGCCGCAGACCGAGCCGCCTCGATGACGCGGAGTAATGCCGGCAAACCGATTCGCGATCGCGCCGCACGACCCGTGGACGTTCGCCGCCGCGGCAGCCCTGGTCGCCACCGTCACGATGGTAGCGAGCGATCTGCGGCCGCGCCGAGCCAACCGCGTTGATCCGCTGGAGCATGCTGCGACGCGACTAGGGGTTGCTGCTAACGGTCGGACGCCGCGCGCGTGACGAGGTGCCTTAAGTCGCTCGAGCCGAGCGATTCTGTCAGGAGGGCTGGATGCTTCACGATCTGGGATTGCCATTCGGTCGCTCCTCAAGCCCCGAGGATTCACTGTGGTCGCGGTGGTGACGCTGGCACTGGGTATCCGCGCCACAACTGCCATCTTCAGCGTGGTCGATGCGGTGGTGCTCAGGCCGCTTCCGTATCCCAACGCAATGTAAGCATCTTCTATACATTTACGTCCGAAGCAACCCGACCCGGAGCTGTGAGTGCGCACTCCACGCATCGTGATCACTTCGTCCACGCCATCGTGATCACTCGTTCCAGAGCATCGTGAGCATCGATTAAAGGCCGCCCTGTCTTCTGAGCAACGGCCAGAAAAAGAGCGGTAATGCAAACGCTGAGAACGCGATCAGCGCACGACTTTCATACAGGTCGATGGTATGAGAGGTGGAGCGGGCACGGCACAAGGCGACTCATAGTCAATCGACATCCCAGCCCTGCCCCGCGAGTCCGATGGAGCGACTCGCAGCGCGGGCTTCGGCTCGAAAGTCGGCCGGAGTGGTACCGAACGTCCGCCTGAACGATGCCGTGAAATGACTGTGGCTCGAGTAACCAAGATCGAGCGCTACTGACGCGAGGTCCGAGCTGTCGACGATGAGCTCGAGTGCGCGATGGAGCCGGAGGCGATCCTGGTACGCGTGAACGGTCAGCCCAGTGACACGACGGAACACTTTAGCGAGGAACCAAGGCGACACCTGACACTCCGCGGCAAGGTGCATCAGTCGGAGCTGCTCCGTAAAGTGCTGCGCCACAAGCTCCCTCACCCGGTCGGCTAGGCGAACGTGTCGCTCACCGGGCGTCTTCGGCGCCGGCGGTTCGGCCAGCGTCGACACCAGGCCATCGAGGATGCCGAACACTGTTTCGTCGACTTCAAGCGGCTCGGGGCGATTCATGCCAGTAACGCGAATGACGAGCTTTCGCTGCGTCACGTAGACGTCGTTACTGACGCTCGTGTGCGTGACACCGAACGGACGGCGCTCGTCCGGGAACGCCGTGCCGCTGGCGTGAACGGCTTCGACGAGCACTTCCGGTGCAACGGCAAACCACTCGCACTCGTCTCCGCGCTTCGAGACGGCGACGCGCTCGTAGTCGTCGCCACGGTTGTACAGAGTTGCGACCGTTGGATCCGCGAATATCTCATCGTGCCTGGCATGTCGAATCCGAACTGCGGTACGCGGGAACACGATCACGTGGTTCTTCGCCGGGCCCGAATTGTGGAACCAGGGCGACGTCACAGGACACCGCCACGAGCCAATCATTGCGAAGTCACTCTGATAGAGGATCCGCGCGGGCGGCAGAAGCGCAGTGTCGAAGCCTGAACTTGGCATCTGGTCCAACAGAGAAATTGTAAGTCCGCGAACCGAGCGAGCGACAGTGATATTGACCCCCTCGCGGCACTAATTCTGACCTCCGGGAGGGGGGTCGAATGGAGCTCGAGATGGACGAGTGGTATCTCCGATGGGGCGGGTAGACGGCTGATGGCTACCGATGGCTGATGCTGGCTGACGGGCCGCCACTCCAGTGAGCGTTGGGGGGAACGCCTTCTATTGAAGCCGCCGCGCGCCAAGGTTCGCCGGCGCGATCACGGTGGCGAGCAAGATTCTGGTAGCGGGCGTTTTTATAATCCGAGCATGCTGCGTCCCTTTTTCATCGCTCTGCTCCTGGTGTGCGCCATCCAGGCGACTGTCAGGCCGTCGCAAATGCACGTGATGGCCCCACTCGACAGCTTTACCTGGCGCGACGGCGTCAACGGCGTGTCGACGGCGATCACTGAGGGCGATCCCGGCAAGCCGGGGCCGTTCACGATGATGCTCAAGCTCGCCGATGGCGCGTGGATTCAGCCGCACTGGCACAACGTCGACAAGCGTCACTATGTGATCAAGGGCAAGCTGCTGATGGGCATGGGCGAGCGTGCCGACGCGACGTCAGCCCAACCTCTCGCTGCGGGCGCCGTGGCCGTCGTCCCGGCCAACACGCGCCACTTCGAGGGCGGCCGGGGCGAGACGATCGTCGCGCTGAGCGCAGTGGGGCCATTTCAGACGACCTTCGTCAACGCGCCGGGTACTCGCGCGCCCGCGCAAACGACGCCACTACCCGCACCCGCCTCGCCCGCGGCAGCGACGCCACAAGCTCCGCCAGGCCCGCCGGCGCCGGCCACTCGACCAGCGCCCGCCTGCGACGCCGCCGAACATCGCCAGTTCGACTTCTGGATCGGCGAGTGGGACGTGACCGCGCCCAACGGTCGGCTCGCCGGGCGCAACTTCATCACGCGGGAGCTGAACGGCTGCGTCATCCACGAACGCTGGGCCGGTGCCGGCGGCATGCGCGGCGAGAGCTTCAACATCTGGGACCGTACCCGCAAGCGCTGGCATCAGACCTGGGTCAGCGATCAGGGCGCGCTGCTCGTGCTCGAGGGTGCGTTCGTCAACGGCGCCATGCAGTTGAGCGGCGAGTCGACGACGCCGAAAGGCGTCGTGGCCAATCGCATCACCTGGACGCCTGCCGCTGATGGAAGCGTCCGCCAGCACTGGGAAATCTCGAGGGATGGCGGCAAGACGTGGCAAACCGCGTTCGACGGCACCTATCGCCGGGCTCGCACGCCTTGAAGTTCCGGTTCGCCTGGGTTGTCACGAGGCACGCTGCAATCGTTCCGGAACGCTTCTCTCGTCCTAGATCCCGATCGCGCACGCGTGTTGGAATGCGTCGCGCGGCGTCGTTGCACTGACACGCCGGCCTTCAAGGAGAGACCCTCATGATTTCGTTCAGGCCCGCCGTTGCTGCCATCTGCGTGGTCTTCGCTGCCTGCTCCAACCCGACTGGACCATCGCTGCAATCTGCCGTCGCCCTCGAGGGAGGCGCGTCGGCGTCCGCCGGCCCGACGACGACGGCCACGGGTCACTCGCCGGTGATCAAGGCGGTTGGCGGCGGCACCTTCATCATCACACTCGCCGACGGGTCAGAGGCGATCGTCGACTTCTCGATGTCGGGGCTGTCGACTCCGGCCGGCAACGCGACAGGACGCTTTCACCATCGCACCACGCTCGGCGGTCTGGGTGTGGAGTTCATCGGCGAGACCACGTGCCTGTCAGTCGATCCTGTCAACAATCGCGCGTGGATTGGTGGGGTGATCGTCGAGAACCATTCCGAGCACCCGTCGTTCACGACCCCCAGAACGCAGCCTGGCAAGGACATCTGGTTTCGCGTACTGGACAATGGCGTCGGGAAGGCGCCCGACGATCGCTCTACATTCGTCGGCTTCGAAGGCGACGCCGGCATCGACACGTCGGAGGAGTATTGTCAGGTCCAGATCTGGCCCGACGGAAACGCCCGAACTTGGCCTGTCGTGCGCGGCAACATCACCGTGAATCCTTAGCTTGCTTAGACAGATAGGAGGTAGGCAGCTGGGTGGGGGTGACCCGCGATGCGGCTGCTCGCTGATGGTTCTCGACGATGGGTCTCGGGTTCGCGGCCTGCGGTTCGGCGGAGGTTCGGCGCGACCGTTCTCGGAGGTTCTCTAACACCGTTCCCGAACCAATGAGAACGAATGGACGCGAACCATTGTGCGAACCGATCGTGAAGAACCGTGTCGAAGAACTCCGTGAAGAACCGACGGTCGTCAGCGTGGCGCCGGCTGGCGCGGCGTGCGGGTGCATTCTCGACGAAACACAGCGGGTGTGCGGCCGAACTGCCGAGCGAACCGTCGTGTGAAGTGGCTCTGGTCGGCGAACCCCGCTGCGACAGCGATCTCGCTGATGGCGCGGCTCGTGTCGGTGAGCTGTGCGGCGGCCCAGTCGAGGCGCAGACGCCGCACGTACTCACCGATCGAGACGCCGTGGTACCGGCGAAAGACGCGCGTCACGTGGGCGGGGTGCAGTCCGGCGACCGACGCGATCGCCGCAAGGTGGAGCGGCTGCGCGAACGACGCGTGGAGGAGATCTCGCACGCGTCCGATCCACGCGGGCGGCCGCAAATCTCTCGCGGCCGACTGTCCGGCGCGTGCGCCGATGGCGAGTAGCTCCAGCGACAGCGCCTCGATGGCGAGCGGCGAGACGGCATCGGGCGTGGTCAGTTCGCGCGCGAGCCGCGCGGCGATCGCTGCCGCCGCACGGTCGGCGAAGCAGTTGATGCCGTCCAAGAAGCGCGCGCAGGATCGCAGCACGTCGCGCTTCGACGGATCCGGCTGCACGATGAGCACGTGCGCACCGCGGGTCGAGAAGCGGTTGCTGTGGCGCTCGCCCGCCGGCTCGGTGTGAACCGTCCCCGGCCGAAGGTCGTAGGCGCGACCCCACATCACCGAGTCGAAACGACCCCAGAGCGTCACGCCGACCAGTGTGCGGTCGTGGATGTGCGACGGCAAAGTGAGCGGGCCCGGAAATCGGGCTAGTGTCACAATCGCCGAGTCGGCGCTGACCGAGTCGAAGGCGGCGGCACCCGTGGGTGACGGGACAGGGGCGTCTCTGCTTCATGTGGACCGGACGTGGGCGGCGCACGCGGCGCGTCGCACCAGAGTATGCGCGCTCCCGCGCAGACGATCCACCACCACCGTGCGTGGTGCGCTGTTGCGCCGTTAGGAGGCTTGACGGCATGGAATCTTGACCAATGAGTCAAGTTCTACTCCATCAAGGCGAGCCAATTCCCAAGACGCCTATTATCAGTAGTCTACGCAGCCGGCCATTTCGCACTTTAGGACTTCGATCGATGAGATTCCTGTCAGTCGTGCCTGAAACGAAGAACGGCCGCTCGGGTTGACGTCGTGCGATGGACGGGCTCTCCAGCTCCGTGACCCTACGCGAATTCGGCCCCGTGCTTGCGAGCAGTTCCTTGAGAATCGAACGATGGCACCGGTCCTCAGTCTCGCAATAGCACCCCACTGAGAGGGTTCGTCTGGCTAGAGAGCGTCGCGAGCAGCTCAATAAGCCTAGCAGCGTCCGAGTTGTTCATCTCGGCCCTGAACTTTCGCTTGAAATGTTTCCACGACCGCTCGTCGCGGGCTCGCCGACCTGAGGAAACCAGCTTTGCGCTCGGCGACAGGTTCGGCAGCCACACGTCATAGAAATCGAGCTGCGCGAATCGCGCCTTCGGCACTCCGCGCGGTGGCCTGCGAACAGTGCCAATCCGCAAGCCCTCGTTTGGTCTCCTCGGAGACCCAAGCCTCACTATTGCTATCGACACGTGTTGGATCCTCGCTTTCGGCGATCAGCTGACATTCCCCTGAAGGGCGGGGCCTCCGCTGGTCAGCTCGGCTCCGAACTTCGAAAGATATTTCAACCCGGTATCGCACATCAGCGTCACCACGTTCGCGTCAGGTCTCAGCTGTTCGGCTAATCGCAAAGCGGCGATCACGTTGACGCCGGTCGACGTTCCGGCGAAAAGACCTTCTTCCCTGGCGAGTCGTAATGCCATAGCCACAGCGGCTTCCGTCGAAATCTGTTCAATGCGATCGACCGGCGGTCACGACGCCGTCTCGATGTTGCAGTCGCTGGACAAATCTGGAGAAATTTGGACCGCCCGCTCTGAGTCGACCGGCCGTATTGTTCTGCGGAACACCGAACACCGATTGAGATGCGCCGAAATCCGGTCGGACCATCGGTCGCGCCGTCAGCAAAGGAGCAGAATGTGACTGGGACATTCGATGCGCAGATGACCCGGGCTCGCCGTTACATGCGGGCGCTCGTGATTGCCGTCGCCGCGGCACTCTGCTCGGCGCCTGCCTTCGGGCAGGTTGTCGGCGCCAACCTCGGTGGAACTGTCACTGACGAGACCGGCTCGAGGTTGCCCGGCGTCACTATCACGATTACCAACCGCGCCAACGGCCGACAGCAGGTGTTGGTGTCAGGCAGCCAGGGCGAATACAGGGCCGTTGCGCTGCAGCCGGCCCCTTATGTGATTCTGGTCGAGTTAACCGGTTTTGCCACTCAGAGACGGGAGTTGGTTCTCACGGTCGGCTCCGACACGACGATTGATTTCAAGCTCGGGATACAGGCAGTCGAAGAAAGCGTCACCGTCTCAGGCTCCGCGCCGCTGGTCGAAGTGTCGAGTTCCCAGCCCTCATCCGTCGTTGTGGGCGAACAGATTGCGGCGTTGCCCGTCATCGACCGCCAATTCCTGGCCTTGGCGCAACTGCTTCCCGGTGCCGGGCCGAACACCCAGTCGCAGCGCTACAGCACTACGAAGTTTGGCGGATCGGCCGACCACCGAAATGGCTTCACGACGCTCATCGACGGTGGGACGATTGACGACGCGGTGTGGGGCAGCCCGACCATCAACATAACGCAGGACGCCGTCCAGGAATTCAAGGTCTTCAGGAACCAGTTCGACGCGCAGTACGGCTCGGCGTTGTCGGCGGTGGTGACAGTCGTGACGAAGTCCGGCGGCAACAGCTACAGCGGTAGCGGCTTCTATTTCGGCCGGGATCGTCGCCTGAATGCGCGGAACGCGTTCGCCCGGGAGAAGCCACCGTTCAGCCAGCAAAGGTACGGTGGCTCGCTTGGAGGACCTATCGTGCGCAACCGCACGCACTTCTTCATGGCGGCGGAATACAACGACGTCGATCGCATGAAGATTCTGGCCCACCCGGCCAGCAATCCGTTCGCCGCGCAGGTGAACGGCATCTACCCGGCCGGCTCCACCAACACCATGGTGAACTTCAAGCTCGATCATCGATTCAACGACTCACACTCGATGTTCGTCCGCTTCGCCCTTGACGACCAGAAAGCCCTGCGCGTGGCTAACCGCCCTTCAGACGAGTTCGAAAACGACGACGTCAACCGGGCAAAGAGCCTCATTGCCGAAGAGAACTGGATGGTATCGCAGCGCGCAGTCAATACCTTGCGCGTCCATTTCCTCGACCACGTCCTGGGCACCGAGGCGCACAGCGACGGCGTCGCGATCTCCCGTCCTTCTATTCAGTTGGGCCGAAATCCCGCCCAGCCGCAGTCCTTCCCGCGCAAGCGCCTTGAACTCTACGACACTTTCTACTTGAGCGCCGCTAATCACGACTTCAAGATTGGCGGGGACGTTGCCTGGGGCTTCCACGGATTCGACGCGCACTTCTTCGAGAAGGGGATGTTCACGTTCACGACGGATGCGCCGTTCAATGCCGCGGACTCCAGGACCTGGCCGATTTCGTTCGTCATGCAGAAGCCCGGCTTCTACGAGTACGACTCGCTGGAACTCGCCGCATACGTCCAGGATACGTGGCGTCTTGGCGATCGCGTCCGGCTCAATCTTGGCCTCCGCTACGACTACGACGCCAACATGCGCTTGAACGATTTCTACAGCGACATTCTGGCCGACCCCGCGTTTGCGGGTCTCGAGCGCTTTCGGACGGTGGGCGACGCCGGCACCGACAGCAACAACCTGCAACCCCGGGCCGGCTTCACGTGGGATGCCACCGGTCAGGGCAATCTCGTCGTGCGCGGCGGGTGGGGCATGTATGTGAGCCGCAACCGCGGGTGGTTCCAGCTGCGCAGCAAGAACCAGTTCGGCAGCAGCGCCGTGCGCATCGAGGACCCGCAGGCCCTGCGGCTCTATCCCGACATCAACGCGGTGCTCGGGGGCAAGTCGCTCGACGAGTTCGTCGCGAGCGGCCCCCGGCAGATCGACACGCTCATTCCCGATGACTACGTGTTGCCCTACTCGCTCACCTCGACGGCCGGCGTCGGCTGGCAGCTGTCCTCCACGACTTCTCTGGACATCGATTACGTTCACAGTGTCGGCGACAAGCAGTTCGGTTTGACCGACCGCAACCTGCCCGCGTCGGGCGCCATTTCGGCGGCCAACCCGCGACCGATGCGGCAGTTCACGCAGGTGCTCGTGCTCGAGAACTTCTCCAAGAGCTGGTATGACGCCCTTGAGACACAGCTGCGGACACGCGTGGCCGGGCAGACGAACCTGCAGGTGTCGTACACCCTCTCGCGCAGCTACCTCGATGGCGTGGACTTCTGGAACTCTCGGCGAGGCACTGAGCGCACACCGCAGGAGCGCGGCTACAACGTGTCCGATCAGCGCCACAACCTCACGGTATCGGGCTCCACCACCCTGCCCTGGGGGGTGCAGGTCAGCGGCATCGTGAAGGCCGTGAGTGGCTCGCCTTTGAAAGTGCAGGCGGGATTCGATCTCGATGGCGACGGTTCGGTGCAGAGCGATCGTCCTGCGGGTCTGCCGACCACGGTTGGACGTGAAAAGGTGGAGGAATCGCTGACGCTGATCAATACCCTGCGCGCCAGCCGGGGGCTGTCGCCCATCGACGCGGACCTGCTTCAGCTCGATCCGTACTTCACGCTCGACATTCGCGCCACAAAGGCTATCGGTCTTGGCGCTCAGCGGCGGCTCGAACTCTTCCTGGAAGGCTACAACATTACGAACCGGGTGAACTACGAGCCGTTCACCGTCACCGGGAACATCAACTCGCCGGCGTTCCTCATCCGTCGAACCGCACGGGACGCACGCCAGATTCAGTGGGGTGTCCGGTACGCCTTCTAGGCGGCCCTAGTGCCAATGCGCGTGGATCGCCCAGACCTCGCGAATCCGATCCCCCTCCAAGACGTGGAAGCGTGGATGCTGGGCGACGGTCAGGCAGGCATGGTTGGGGATAATCCTCACACGTCTGCCGACCCGCAACCGGCCGATGTCATAGTCCGACGGGCACTGAAATACCCCGTGCTCCTGCGCCAGATAATGCAATGCGGTCCCGATCGGCGTGCCGTCGAGATCGCAGATCTGCCCAAATTGCGGCGTCTCGCCCGTGGGGGTGACGCCGCTGTCTTTTGAGAGCGCGAGGCTGCCGGCGTCGACGACGATGCGCCACGTGGTGAGGTCACGGTGCACGACGGAGGCGAGCAAGGTCACGGCGCAGTCCGCCATCGTGCAGGTCCCGCGGGCCACCTGCGAGAGGTCGAACAGGACGTAGTTGCCAGGCCTGCCTTCCGTCACGCCGTCCAGATTGTCGGCCGCCGTCAGGCTCGGCGTGGAGCCCACGCTCACGATGGGGACCTCGATGCCGGAGGCCGCCGCGCGCGCGGCCAGGCGGACCACCGCGTCCCGTTCCTGTGCGGCGACCGCGCGCCGTTCATCCAGGGTCCGGCAGGCATACGACTGGCCCGCGTGGGTCAGCAGTCCCGCAAAGCGGAGCTGCCGGGCGCGATCGACGCGCTCAATCAGCCGCATCGCCTCGGGCGTGTCTGGCAGCACTCCACACCGGTGATAGCCGCAATCGACCTTCACCAGCACGTCCACCACCTGCCCGGCCACTGCCGCGGCTGTGGACAACTCGTCAACCACATCGACATCGTCGGCCAGGACCGCCAGGCGGCACCGTGACGTCAATGCGAAGACCGCGTCGAACTTGCCTGGCTCCAATGGCACGGCATAGACGATGTCGTGGTAGCCCTCGTCGGCGAACGCGTGCGCCTCAGCCAGCGTGGATACCGTAATGGGGCCGTGCGGCCGCTCCACCTGCATTCGCGCGATCTCCACACACTTGTGGGTCTTGATGTGCGGCCGGATGGAGCAACCCAGTCGGTGCAGCCGGTCGCGCATGGCGTCGGCGTTGCGCCGGACAGTGTTGACATCGAGAACGAGGGCGGGCGTGGCGACGGCGTCGAAAGTCATGGATTGCGTGTATAGCACGGGGCCGCCGTCGTCATGCGCCGGCCAGTCGAGCGCTGGAGGTGTTTGGAGAAATTCGGAGGCGGCTACGGAAGCTGCAGCTCCCGCACGATCGTCTTGACGGCAGCCTCCTCGCGCAGACTGTCGAGGCGCGGATCCACTTTGGCGAAGACGAGCCAATTCGATCGCTCCGCGAACGCCTTCCTCAGCCACTGCAGGGCCACGCGATTCGATCCGAGGGCGGCGTGGACCAAGGCGATGCCGTAGGGCGAGACGTAGCGATGGCGGCCCGCGTCTTCCAGCATCTTGAGCTCGGCGCGCGCCTCGGCGCGACGTCCGGACAAGGCCAGCGTTCGGGCGCGGGAGGCCCGGACGAGCGGGCTGCCGTGCGACAGGCGCATGGCTTCGCCGAAGGGTGCCAGTGCATCGTCGTACGACCCCTGCTGCTCGTGGTTCAATCCCAGAAACCAGTGGGACAGCAGGAAGTACGGGTCGAGTTCGAGCGTGCGGCGGAGATGCCCCGCGCCAACGGCATATTGCCGGGCGAAGTAGTACACGTGACCGAGATTAGCGTGAATGACCAGCGAAACCGGATCCAGCTCGTGCGCTTTCTCGTACTCCGCGATCGCCTCCGGCAGCCTGTCCACGGCCGTCAGGTATTCGGCATACCACTGATGCGCCGTGGCATAGAGCGGGTTGCCGTTCAGCGCTTCGCGAAACCATTGCTCGGCTGAGGACCAATCCCAGGTATTCAGGCTCGCGTAGCCGAGCGAAACCTGCGCATCCGGCAGGGTGGGGTCGAGCGCGAGGGCGCGCTGCGCGGCCGCTCGCGCGCGCGAGGCGCCATCGGCCGGAGGCATGGCCGACAACACGGTCAGCAGGTTGTAGCAGTCGGCCAGCCCGACATGGGCGAGCGCATAGTGCGGATCGTGCTCGATGGCCTGCTCGAAGTACTCGATCGCGATCTTGATGCTGTCCTCGGTGCGCTTGTTCCACAGAAACCGCCCGCGCAGGTACGCGTGATACGCGCTGTTGTTCGTCGTCGGGCGTTGCGTCAGCTGCTGCTCCTCGTCCCGGCTGAGAGTCGTCAAGAGCTCGGTAATGACGCGCTCGGCAATGGAGTGCTCGACTTTAAACAAGTTACCGCGCCGCTCGTCGAACTGGCCCGCCCACACCACTACGCCGTCGCGCACGCGCAGCAGCTCAACGTTCACGCGGAGGTTGCGGCCAACACGGTGGAGGGTTCCGGCCAGCACGACATCGGCGCGGAGCCGGCGGCCTTCGGCGCGCGGGTTCAGCGGAGTCCGCTCGACGGCCGAAGGGGGGCGGACCAGCACGTTCCGAATCCGGCTCAGACGCGTCACGATCGCGTTGGGAAGGCCTGTGGCGAGGTACTCGTCGCGTACTTCACCGCCGAGCAGGCGGAACGGCAGGACGGCGATGGAATGCGCCGCCTCGGGGCGCCGGTCCGGCTTGCCCAACCTCTCGTCCTCAGAGGCCGACGACTGCCCGACCTCGGCGACAAACTTGTAGCCGCGACCCGGGACCGTGACGATGTAGCGGTGCGCGCCGATCTTGTCGCCGAGGGCCTGTCGCAAGGTGAACACGTGGTTGGTGAGGTTCGCTTCCTGCACGATGTAGCCCGGCCAGCACTCGGCGAGCAGTTCCTCCCGGGTGACCACCTCGCCCGCCCGGCGCACGAGCACCGTGAGGATCTCGAAGGCCTTCGGCGTCAACGCGACAGAGACGCCGCGCTTGAACAGCAGATGCCGCGGCGGATCGAGCACGTACGGACCGAACTGGAAGAAACGCGGCGGTGCTGACATCGTCGATGTAGGAATCGTAGTCCAGAAGACGTCCACTGCGGGCCCAGGCCGCCGCGGATCCTTGCGTGGATAAATTCGGAGAAGATCAGAGACTGCGGCCTTCGGCGGGGCGGTAGATTCTGCGGGGGCACGACTTGACGGTGTGGAAGACCGTAGCAGGGGTCCTGTTGGCCGTGACAGCGGCCGCGGCCGCCGGTGGCACACAGCCGGCACCGGGTGCGCGATCGAGCACGCTCGCGCTGGTCGGCGGAATGCTGCTGGACGGCTACGAGGTTCCGCCGCTGCATCACGCCGCGGTGGTCATCAACGGCAACCGCATCGAATGGGTCGGGCGCGCGGCCGACGCGAAGATCCCGCCCGGCGCGACGGTCGTCGACACCAGCGGCCGCGTGATGATGCCGGGCCTCGTCGACCTCCACGTCCACCTCCTGATGGCGGGGCACGGCAACATCCGCAACTGGTATCGCTGGCTGGTCGACAACCATGCGATCGAACGCGTGATGGAGATCTCCGCCGCCCAGTTGCTCGCCGCCGGCGTCACGTCGGCGGTCGATCTCGGCGCCCCTCTCCAGGAGATTCTTCGCGTTCGAGACCGCGTCAATCGGCTGGAGGTGCCAGGGCCGCGATTATGGGTGAGTGGTTCCTGGATCGGGCGGGGACCGGCCCCGACCAGCCCTGCGTCAACCGCGTGGCAGGGCGCCATTGACACGCCCGAGGATGCGGCCGCCGCCGCGACACAGCTCGCCGGGGCGCGGGTCGACGTCCTCAAGGCCTACAACGGCCTGACGCCGGCGCACTATCAGGCGATCGTCAAAGTGGCGCGCGCTCACCGGCTGCCCGTGCATGCGCACGTGTACGAGGAGGACGATGTTCGCCACGCCCTGGAGAGCGGCGTCGACGTCATACAGCACGCGGGCTCCGCCGGGTCGGCGCCGCCGTACTCCGAGCAGATGCTGCGCATGCTGGCTGCCAGCGGGCGCCCGGTGGTGGTCACGGCGGCGCATCGCACCTGGATGTTCCCGGCGACCCGTGACTTTCCGGAGCGGTTGGAGGATCCGCAATTGAAGGCCGACTTCTCGGTGCTGCCCGGGATGTGGACGGAGGTGCAGTCATCGCTGAAGGCCTGGCACACCGTGCCGTACTACCAGCAGATCGATCGCGAGCTCCAGTTCCGCGACCGGGGGCTCCGGCAGTTCATCGAGACCGGTGTGATGCTGGCGATGGGCACGGACTCGGGTACGACCACGAACTTCCATACCGAGGCGATGTGGCGCGAACTCGCCGCCCATGTCGAGATGGGGCTGACGCCGCAGCGCGCGATTTCAGCGGCCACTCGTCTGGGCGCTCGCGTGCTTGGGCGCGGCCACGAACTGGGCACAGTCGAGCCAGGCAAGCTCGCCGACCTGATCGTAGTTCGCGGCAACCCGCTCGAGGATATCCGTGCCGTCGCCGACGTCGAGACGGTCGTCAAAGACGGTGTGCTCTACAAAGGCCCACCTGCGCCGCCGGTGGCATCGTCGCAGGCGCCGCGCCGGAAGTGATCGACCGCACCTGGAGAAGTTTGGATAAGAACGAACAACCCCCGCCGATCGCGGTGTCATAGAGTCTCGTCCTGCTGGTCCACGCACCGGAGACGAGATGCCCTCAACCGAAACGACATCGCCCTCTACGGTTCACCACGCCGCAAACGAAACCATGCGCGCGCTGGTCATGCACCGACACGGTGGTCCTGAAGTTCTGCAACTGGAAGACGCGTGGCCGCGGCCCGTGCCGGGTGCCGGTGAGATCCGCGTACGCGTGCACGCCTGCGGCCTGAACTACCTCGACATTTTCACGCGCGAAGGCATGCCCGGGGAGCCGACGCCGCTGCCGCAGATTACGGGTGCCGATATCGCCGGCGTCGTTGAGTCACTTGGTCCTGGCGTCACCACTCCGGTGGTCGGCACGCGTGTCGTCATCGACCCGGGGTGGGGCTGCGGCGAATGCGAGTACTGCCGCGACGGGCTGAAACCGCGGTGCCTGCGCAGCGTGATGCTGGGCGAGAAGAACCCCGGCGGGCTTGCCGAGTTTACGGTGTGCCGCGCCGCGCAAGCCATTGCGCTGCCGGACAACTATCCGTTCGAGAAGGCGGCGTGCCTGCCCGTGACGTATGGCACGGCGTGGCGCATGGTGGTAACCCGTGCGATGGCCAGACCTGGCGAGGTCGCGCTGGTCCTCGGCGCCGGCGGCGGCGTGGCACTGGCTGCGATTCAGATTCTCAAGCGGTTCGGGGCCACGGTGATCGCGACGGCGTCGACGGCGGCCAAGCTCGACCGCGCGCGTGAGCACGGCGCCGACCACGTGATCAACTACGTCAGCGACACCGAGTGGGACACGACCGTTCGGCGCTTCACCCGCAAGCGCGGCGTCGACATCGTCATCGAGACGGTAGGCGCCTCGACGTGGGCGCAGAGCATTCGCGCGCTCGGCAAGGGCGGGCGGCTGGTCACGTCGGGCGCGACCTCGGGCCCGATCGGGCAAACCGACATCCGGTATCTCTTTCGCCGGGAACACGCCATTCTGGGCAGCAACGGGTGGACTCACTCCGAGTTGCGGCACGTCATGAAGCTGGCATTTGCGGGGGACCTCGACCCCGTGATCGATCGCGTCATTCCGCTTTCGGCGGTTGCCGCCGCCGAGCGCGCCATGGAGCGGCGCGAGGTGTTCGGAAAAGTGATCGTTCGCCCCGATGCTGCCTGACAGCCTTGGCTACATCTTTCAAGACGCGGTCGAGTCGACGCCGGATGCGGCTGCGCTGATCGCCGGCGATCGCCAGGTCAGCTTCGGTGAACTCGACCGTCGCGCCACTCGAGTGGGCTCCGCACTGGCCCACTTGGGTGTCGTGCGAGGCGACCGGGTGGCGTTGTTCGTCGGCAATCACGTTCGTTTTCTCGAAGCGCTGTTCGGCGGCGTTCGAGCCGGTGCGATTCCGGTGCCGCTCAACCTCCGCTACGGCGACGCCAACCTGCGCGGCATCCTTCTGGACTGCACACCGGCGGCCATGATCGTCGGCCCGGATCTGGCGGAACGGGCTGGGCGCGTCGCGGCTGGAATGCCGTCGCTGCGTCACGTCGTGGCCTCTGAACCGATCGACGCCCCGGTGCCCTGCCACGATTTCGAGCGGCTGCTCGAGGCCGCTCCGCCGCCCGGCGACCGCATTCCGGTCGATCGCGATGACGTGTGTCTGCTGATGTACACCTCCGGATCGACCGGCGCGCCCAAGGGCGTGATGTTGACGCACGGCGGCCAGATCTGGAACGCGCATGCGCTGCGCGTCGCCCTCGAGTTCCGAAGGGGCGATCGGGCGCTGGTGTCGGCGCCCCTGTGCCACAAGAACGCGATGATGGGCGCCGTGAAGCCGTTCCTGCTGGCCGGCGGCTCGATCGTCATCCTCCCCGCATTCGCTCCCGGCCCGGTGATCGACGCGATCGAGCGGCATCAGGTGACCTTCCTCATGGGCGTGCCGGCGATGTACCGACGGCTGCTTGGCGATCCTGGATTGCTCCAGGGACGGAACGTGCAGTCCGTGCGGTTTGCCAAGTGCGGGTCGGCGACCACGCCGCCGGACCTGCTGGCCTCATTTGCGGAGACGTTTGCGGCGCCGATCGTGGAGGGGTACGGACTGACGGAAGGCGGACCCGTGCCGATCAGTCACACGCGCACGGGACCGCACCGCCATGGCAGCTGCGGGCGCGCGCTGCCGGGCTGCGAGGTGATGCTGCGGCATCCTGAGCGCCCCGACGCGGAGGTGGGCGAGAACGAGATCGGCGAGCTGGTCGTGCGCAACCCAGGGGTGACGAAGGGCTATTGGAACCGGCCCGACCTCACGGCCTCGCGTCTGCGGGACGGCTGGCTGTGGACCGGTGACCTGATGCGGCGGGATGCCGATGGCTATTTCTACTTCGTCGGCCGCAAGGACGACATGATGAACGTGTCCGGCGAGAACGTCTACCCGCGCGAGATCGAAAACGTCCTGCTGCAGCACCCGAACATCCGGGAGGTGTGCGTCGTGCCACATCCGCATGCCGTGAAGGGGGTGGTTCCGGTGGCGTTCGTGATCGAGCACGAACCGGGCCGCCTGAGCGAAGCCGACGTCAAGCAGTTCTTCATCGAGCACGGTTCGCCGTTCGCCTACCCGCGCCGGTCGCTGTTCGTCCGCGAGTTCCCGTTGAACTCGGCGGGCAAGGTCGATCGGCGGCAGCTCGTCGAGCAGGCCCGTGCGCTGCAGGCGGACGCGCCGCCGATAGCCGTGTGATGTCCACCTCGTCATCCGCGATCGACGCGCCGGCGAGGCTCCGGTCCGCGCCCGACATGGACGCGGCCGCCCGCTATCCGCTCGCCGGGCCCAGCTCGGCGGAGGCACGCGCCGCCGAGGATCGCCTGCTCGATGAGCTGCAGGCGGCCACGCCGCTGCGCCGGGCGCTCGGCTACGCGAAGCTGACCGGGCCGGGGTTCCTGGTGGCCGCGAACACCCTCGGCGCCGGCACGCTGATGGGCGCGATGCTGATGGGCGCCGAGTTCGGGTACCGCACGCTGTGGGTGCTGTGGCTCGCAATGGGGCTGGGCTTGTTCATGCTGGCGGCCTCGGCGCGCTTCGCCTGCAGAGGCGGATTTCGTGTCATCCCCGAGCAGAACCGCCTGCACGGCGTCATCGTCGGGTCCGGTTTGACGGCGATGGGCGTGGCGTGCGTGGGCGTGTTCTACAACTTCGGTCAGTACTCGCTGGCGACCCACGTGATCGAGTCGCTGACCGGGCGGTTGGGATTCGAGGTTCCGCGCAGCGTGAACTGGATCGGCGTGATGGCAATCACGTCGTGGCTGACGCTGCAGTACGGCCGTGCGGATGCGCGCGGTACCGCGCGCGTCGAGCGATTCATGCAGGTGTCGGTGCTGGCGATGCTGATTGGATTCGCCGCCTGCCTGGTTGCGGTCGGCGTCGACTGGCCAGCGCTCCTGCGCGGGCTCACCGTGCCCTGGCTGCCGCGCGGCGGAGAGGGGATGACCATCTTCATCGCCTCGGTGTCGTCGGCCATCGGAGTCATGGACTGGATCCTTTTCCACTATGGCGGGCTGGCGCGCGGCTGGCGGGTGCGCCACGAGACCCTGGCCCGCTACGACATGGTGTTAGGCGGCTTTGTTCCGTTCATCATCATTAACGTGCTCATCGTTTCGCTGTGCGCCGAAACGTTACAGGGATCGGGCGCGCGGCCTGAGCAGGCGCAGGATCTCGCGCGGGCGCTGGTGCCGCTGTTCGGCGAGTTCTGGGCCGAGGTGTTCTTCTATCTTGGTACGGTGGCGCTGCCGATCTCGACAACCGTGGGTATGAGCATCGCGACGGCGATCGTGATTCACGAGGCGTTCGGATGGCCTGCGGATACTTCGTCGCTGCGCTGGAAGATCAGTGCGTTGCTGCCGCAGATCGGCTTTCTCGGCGTATGGTACTCGCGACCGATCTGGCTCGTGATCATGATTGGCGCCTTCTTGTCGCTGACCAAGCACTTCGTCGGCTGGAGCTACTACCTGCTGCTCAACGATCCCCGCGCGCTCGGATGCCACACCTCTGGCAGCTACGTCTGGAACGCGGGCATGATGCTCGAAGTCACCCTCCTGAACTGCGTGTCGATCAGCTTCGTGCTAACACTGTTGGGGCTGTGGCCCGAGTAGGGAGGCGATATGAGGTGGCGCGTAGCCGGGTTGATCGCAAATTTCATCGCCAATGCCGTCCTGCTGCACGGTGCCGTGCGGTATTTCGACGGCGTTGCGGGCCCCGCTCAGATGTACGCGGGACTTGCGATCACGATCGGGTGCGTGATTGTGCTGTCGGCGCCGACGCGCGTGCCGGGAGGCGAACTATGACAAGGCCAGCGCCGCGGCTCGATCTGTCGCCGTTCCAGCGCTTCCTGGGACTGGTTCTCGAAGACTGGTCGGAAGGGCGCGTCAGGCTGCGTCTGCCGTTTCGTGACGAACTGCGGCGACGTGACGATTCTGACTGGCTGCACGGCGGCGTTCTCAGCGCACTCGTCGACATCGCGGGCAACTACGCGGTGGCCACTCGTACGGGCAGCGGCGTGCCCACCGTGGACATGCGGGTCGATTACCTACGTCCGGCCAGGCGGGGCGACGTGGTCGCGGCCGCGCGCGCACTCAAAGTCGGACGAGGGTTGGCCGTTGCCGATGTCGAGGTGACCGACGCCTCGGGCGCCATCGTGGTCGTGGGCCGCGCAACATATTCCACTGCCGCCGTTCAATCCGGGCCGACGAGATGAACGTCGATCACGTGATCGTTGCTGGCGTCGAACTCGAATCGATGCGGGTCGCGTTCACAGCGGCCGGCCTGCCGGCCGCGTTCGGCGGCGTGCACGCGCACGGCACCACACACATGGCAATCGTGCCGTTCGCCGACGGGTCGTATTTCGAGCTGCTGGCGCCGGTGCGGCCGGACGTCACACCGGTGCGATGGCGGGAGCATCTGGCGGCGGGGATTGGCCCGTGCGGATGGGCCGTGCGCGTCGACGACCTTGCCGCCGAAACGCGGCGTCTGCAGTCGGCCGGCGTGCCGGTGGACGCGCCGATGCAGCTGGGGCGTCAGCGCCCCGACGGATGTCGGGCGGAGTGGAAAGTCGCGTTCGTCGGCCACCAACCGTTGCGATCGGTGCTGCCGTTTCTCATCGAAGATACGACCGATCGTGAGCGCCGCGTGCATCCTGGCGGCATGACCCCGGCCCAGGTGATTCCACGGCGCATCAGCTTCGTGGTGCTGGGTGTGCGCTCGATTGCCGACAGCGTCGCGCTGTTCCGGCGCACCTATGGCTGGCCGTCGCCCAGGCTCGTCGAGGACGAGTTCCTCGACGCCACTCTTGCGGCGTTCGACGGATCCCCGGTAGTTCTGGCCCAGGGACGTCGAGGCTCGTGGCTGGAGCAGCGAACCGTGCGGCATGGGGAAACTCCGTGCGCTGTCGGCATCGGTCGTCTCGACGAAAGTGCGATTTGGGGGCGGCATTCGATGCGCTGGGAGCAGGTTGGCGGCACCCTGCTGGCGTTCTGTGGCGGTGTGGGTGAGCCATGTTGATGCCCACACGGCTCATCCACGTTCGCCGACTCGAGGACGGCGATCGCGAACGCTTTCCCGCGATGATCGCCCAGGCGTTCATCCTGCCACCACACCGGTTCGAACAGGATCGGCAGATCCCGGCAGAACAGGGTCGTTTGCTGATTTACAACGGCGAGTTGGCCGCGTCGCTCAGGTGTGAGCGTGTCGGGCAGTTCTTTGGTCCATCGCCAATTCCCACAGCGGCACTCTCCGCGGTGCAAGTACTGCCGGAATACCGAGGCCGCGGTCTCGGTAAGGTGCTCTTCCGCGAGGTGCTCGAGGAACTCCAGACCTCAGGGGCTGCCGTCGCGACCCTCTTTCCCACCAACGTCGGCTTCTACCGAAGCGTCGGTTTCGAGGTGGCGGGCGTCCACACGCGGTACGGTGTGCCGCTGGCCGCCATCGGCCGCGATCCCCATGGCGCGCGCGTGACGCGAGCCGCGAGTGCGGATGCGCCGGCGATCAAAGCTTGCTACCGGCGATTCGCGGAGGCGTGTAACGGTCTGATCGATCGCTCGGACGAGTGGTGGGAGCAGCGCGTCTTCGGTCAGGCCTCCGCCCGGGCTGTGTATCAGTACGTCGTGCACCAGGGCGACAGCATTGGCGGGTACATGGTGTACGTGCACGATCCGGAGCCCCGCGATTTACCGTACGCGTTCAACGTGAGTTGCCGCGACTTCGTCTGGCTGAATGCCGCCAGCGCGCGCGCCCTGCTGGCTCTGGCGGCAGCGCATCCGGTGGTCGGTGTGGATTTCTCCTGGTGCGGTCCGGTGTGCGAGCCCATGGGGCTCTTCATCAATGGCCAGGACATGCGTGTCGAGCGGAGCCGGCGTTGGATGCTGCGACTGGTAGACGTGCGGCATGCGCTGACGGCGCGCCGCTATTCGCCCACCGCGGAGGCCGCGGTGACCGTGTGCGTGTCCGACCCGGTCCTCGCGTCGAATGAAGGTGCGTACCGGTTTGCCGTGTCCGGCGGCTGCGCCGCCATCGAGCGCACGCGCCATGGCGCAATCGAGATTCAGGTCGGCACGTTGGCTGCTCTCTACGCGGGCTGGATCACCGCTGCCGAGGCGAACCGGGTTGGCCTGCTCTCCGGCGCGACGCCCAGCGATATCCACGCGTTGGATACCATCTTTGCCGCAACGCCCGCATGGATGATGGAGACCTTCTAAACGCGGCGCCGCTGCAACGGCGGCTGCACGTTCGCGACTTTTTCGGTCTGGCCTTCGGCGCCATCATCGGTGTGGGCTGGCTGATCATGGTCGGCGACTGGCTTCGCACCGCCGGCCCCCTCGGCGCCATCGCCGGCTTCGCGCTCGCCGGAGGCGTCATGATGATCATCGGCCTCTGTTACGCCGAACTGGCGACGATGATTCCCGATGCCGGCGGCGAATCGGCCTACGCGCGGCGGCTGTTCGGGCCGGGCGCGCAGTTCGCGCTCGGCTGGTTCCTCGCGATGGGCTACATCGCCATTGCCAGCTTCGAGGCCATCTCGGTGGGATGGGTGGCGGCCACCTTGATGCCCGGCGTGCTGGAGGGCGTTCTCTTCACGGCATTCGGCGCGCCCGTCACGATCGGCGCTGTTGCTTACGCGCTGGCTGGATCGATCGTCTTTACCTGGCTCAACTATCGAAACGCCGGAACGGCTGTCCGCGCACAGAACCTCATGGCGTACACGCTCGTGGGCATTGCCGCGGTGCTGCTCGCGACTGCGCTCTGGCGTGGATCCGCCAGCAACCTCGAACCCTGGCTGGCGGCTCCGGCTGCCGGATTGGGCGCGTGGTCCGGCATCGCGGCCGTTGCGATCAGTGCGCCGTTCTGGTTCGGCGGCTTCAACATGATTCCGCAACTGCTCGAAGAGGCCGCGCCGGGCGAGTCGTTGCTGCTGGTCGGGCGCGTGATCATCCTGTCCATTGCGTCGGCCCTCGTGTTCTACATCGTCGTGATCGGCGCGTCGGCGCTGCTCGTGCCGTGGCCGACGCTGGGTGATGCGGAACTGGCCGTCGCCTCCGCGTTCGCGCGCGCGTTTCACACGCGGCTGCTGCGCGATCTGGTCCTCGGGGCGGCGTTGATCGGGCTGCTCTCCACTTGGAATGCCTACCTGATGGCCGCGTCGCGCCTGCTGTTCTCACTTGGTCGCGCCGGTCTGCTGCCGGCAGTGTTCAGCCGCACGCACCCCCGGTATGGAACGCCGGCCTCTTCGGTGCTGTTCGTCGGCGTCATCTCAATGGCCGGCGCGCTCGCGGGACGCGAAGGCCTGAGTCCCATCGTGAATGCCGTGAGCGTGTCGCTCGGCTTGGCATATCTCGTGACGTCCGTCGGCGTGGTGAAGCTGCGGATCGTCGCGCCGCAACAGGTGCGGCCGTACGCGATTCCCGGCGGGTTGGCAACGGCCGGCGCAGGCGTGATCGGTTCGGCGTTGTTCCTATCGATGGCGGTGTATCAGCCGTATGCAGCCCATCCGGGAACCGTGCCGCTGGAATGGTGGATCCTCGGCGCCTGGTTGATATCAGCCGCCGCGGTGTGGATGTTCAGGCGCGGCCGGGGCTGACCGGGCTCTTCAGCGCGATGTGAGGAGCTGCAGGATTCGTAGCGCCGCAGGATCCGCCGGCGCGGCTTCGACGAGCCGCCGCGCCCACGCGCGCGCCTCGGCCAGCCGGCCCTGCCGTACTGAATAGGTCACCAGCGCCTGCAGCACGCGACGATCGCCCGGGACGCGCGCGACCGCGCGTTCCAGTTCGCGCACCGCCTCGGTGGCGCGGCCGGTATCGTGCAGCGCAACGGCGTAGGCGTAGGCGTAGTCGACAGCGCCCGGATCGAGCCGCGTCGCCTCGCGAAGCTGATCGAGCCCTCCGGTACGGTCGCCGCGCCGGATCGCCGACAAGCCGCGAGCGTAGCGCAGTTCGGCGGACTGCGGGAGGGTGCGTTGTCCCTGCGCCAGAATCGCATCCACTTCTTCTTCCGATGTCCGCGACCGCAGCACCTCCGCCAGGTTGACGAACGCG
>JBOGIW010000337.1:0-4982 GCA_050748045.1 Vicinamibacterales bacterium
ATCTCGGCGTGCCCGTCATCTACGTGGACAGCCTGCCGTATTTGTGGGCGACGGAAGCAGAGATTCCCGATCGAGGGAAGGCCGCCTGCTACTGTGCGCAGAAGTTTCCGTTCGATCGCCTGCCGCTGGCGAGGCCGCTGCGGGATCGACGGGACATCCAGTGGATCGATCCCATCGTGCCGCGGTCCGCCCATCGTCGCGCCGGGCAGGGCGTCGTCGTCAATGTCGGCGGACTGCACAGTCGTCTGGCCGGCGATACGGTCGACGCGTATCTGCACCTGATCCTGTTTCCGTTGATCGCGGACCTCGAGGTATCGGGACGGCACGTGTCGGCCGTCTGCGGCAACCTGCCATCCGACGCCTGCCGGATGGTGCGGGAGCTGCTGCCCGGCTGTCGTGCCATCGGCCGGCAGTCGCCATACGATTTCGAGCGACTGCTGAGAGCCGCGGACCTGCTGGTCACGTCGCCGGGCAGCACGACGATCCTTCAGGCCCTGTCACTCGGGCTGCCGGCGCTGCTGCTCCCTCCACAGAATCTCAGCCAGATGCTCAACGCGCAGCTCTTTTCGGCGCCTGGTGCGGCGAGGCTCGAGTGGCCTGCCAGCGTCCTGACATCCGTGAGAGTCGACGAGCTCCGTCCGCTCGGCGAGGATGCCGTTTTGACCTATATTTACGAATCCATCTCCACCGCCGCCACATCGCCGGAGGCGGCCGCGGACGTGGCGGAGGCGATTCGAGCGGCTCTCCGGGCGATGCCGGCGGCCGGCGTCCTCGACTCTTCGTTGTCGGCGCTCGGCACGAACGGCGCGGCCCAGGTGGCGCAATTGATCAAGCAGGCCATGCTGGCGCCCTTGCCGCGCGTCGAATAGGCGATCGGACATCGCTCGCCATGGAGCGTGAGCACGGAGCGTCTGCTGGAGCGCCTTGATGACGGAGCACGCCGCAACGCCCACGCTTCTGGTGCTGCGGCATCACGGGCTCGGCGATCTCGTGACCGCGCAGCCGGCGCTGAGGGGCCTGCGAAGGCACTTCTCCGCGCACAGGCTGGTCGTCACGTGTCCGTCGTGGCTCGTGCCGCTGGCCGAGCATCTCCGGACCGGGGACGATCTCGTTTCGGAGCGATCCGGGACGACGCCCGGCGCCGACGCGGCGTTCGACCCGTCGGACCATCAGCGCGTGGACGACGCGCTCCTCGGGAACGTGCTGACCACAATCCGAACGGCCGACGTGCTGGTCTCGCTCCGCACGCCAGGGCCGGAGATCCTTCCCATCGTCCACACGCTGGCGCCGCGTGTGCTCGTCAGCTACCGATATTCTGCAATCGAGGCGACGGGCCGCTATCCGGAGCTGGACTTCTCGGACCATATCCTGACCCGCTGGCGGCGGCTGCTGGCCGGCATCGGTGTTGCCGTGCGTGACGAGGAGATGTATGCGACGCTCGTGCCGCCGGAGAGCCACCGCGGGTTCACCGTCGTGCATATTGGCGCCGGCAGCCCCTCGCGCCTCTGGCCGGTCGAGCGATGGTCCACCGTGGTCGGCCACCTCGAAGCCGCAGGTCATCGCGTTCTCCTGAGCGGCACGAGACGCGAAGCGGCCAGGGTGGCACACGTGCGGCGCAGGGCGGGCTTGTCCGCCGAGCGCGACCGATCCGGTGCCTTGGACATCATGGAGCTTGCGCAACTGGTCGCGGGCGCGCGGCTCGTGGTCTGTGGCGATACCGGCATCTCGCATCTCGCCACGGCGTTCCGCCGGCCCGCCGTGACGCTCTTCGGACCGGTTCCACCGGCCTGGTGGGGTCCGCCCCTCGGCAACCCGCAGCACAGAACCCTCTGGACCGGACGGACCGGAGACAATTACGCCGCGCGAACCGACCCCGGGTTGTTGGAAATCTCAGCCGAGCAGGTGCTCCACACGATCGACGAGCTGCAGGCGGAAGGAGTGTGACACGTGCCGATCAGCCATGTCCTGCTGTTTCTCACTTACCGGTGCAATCTCCGGTGCGACTTCTGCCTGTCCTTCAACCGGTACTGGCGGGCCGACGCGTCGCTGCCGCTTCCGGCCGCGGTGGAGCCCCGCGTGTTCCTGCGTCCCGCGCGGGACTTCCGGGAGATGAGCACCGCCGACATCGTCGAGCGAGTGATTCCCCAGTGCGAGAAGAACGGCGTCGAAGCCATCGCGCTCTCCGGCGGCGAGGTGCTGGTGCGCCGCGATGCGCCCGACATCTTCCGGGCCCTCGGCGCATCCAGCATGCGGTGGTGCTTCGATTCCAATCTGATGATGTGCAACGAGGAGATTGCCGGCGTCGTCATCGCCTCGCGCTGCGATGCCGTGTTCGTGTCGATCGACGGGACCGAGGACATCCACAACAGGCTGCGCTGCAATCCGAAGGGGTTCGAACGGACGTTGAATGGCCTCAGGTGCCTGGTCGATGCGCGACGGGCCGCACGCGGGGGGCAGACGTCGATCACGATCAACTGTGTCCTCCAACCCGGCAATGAATCGGTTCCGGAGGACATAGTGCGGCTGGCGCTCGACGAGGGCGCCGACGAGCTCAGTTTCCAGTTGTTGAGCGAGCGCGCCTACATGAACCGCTTCGACGCGCAGGCCGCGGCCGCTTCGCTCGGCGCCGCGTGCCGCATGGCGGAGGCGCGCGGCCTGCCGGCGCATGTGTACCCGTTGGCCAATCCGAACGAGGAGAGCTTGAGATCCTGGTTCTCCATGCCGCTCTCCGACAGGTTCTTCAACGGCTGCACCTACATCCATACCAACCTGCGGATCGATCCGGAGGGCAACGTCATCCCCTGCCTGGAATACGCGCTCGGCAACATCCTCGAGCAGGAGCTGTCGGCTATCTGGACCGGCGACGCGTACGAGACGTTCCGCCGGCACCTCGCGCAGGACGGCCCGTTCGAGGCGTGCCTGCGATGCTGCAACATGACGGTCGCCTGACGAAACGATGAAGGTTCTCCAGATCGCGGCGATCGAGGGCCACGGCTGTGGAATCGGCCTCTTTGCTGAAAAGCTGCGGGCCCACATGCGGGGCGCCGGCGTGGAGATCGAGACGGCCACGGGTCTGCCTCGGGATGTCCGTGCCGATGTCGTGCTCCTGCACCATCACGAGGAGTTGTTCTCCTCGGACCAGGTGGTCTCCCTGGCCGCGGCCTGTCCCGTCCCGGCCGTCCTGTTCGCCCATGCCGGCGGCACAGACCGGCTCACGGCCCTCTTCGACGGCTGCGTCGCCATGTGCCCGGGCACGATCGGGTCGACCGATACGCCGACCCATGTGTTTCCCCATCCCGCGTGGATCCCACGGCGGCTCGAAGAGCGGAACGCCCTCCGGCGTGAGTTCGGGTTGCCGGAGCGCCGCACGATCGCGGGGACAAACGGTTTCCTGAAATTCGAGCGGCAGTTCGTCGAGGTTGCGGAGGCGCTGCTTCCGGAAGCCCGGCGCAACGACTGGTTCGTGGAGCTTCTCGTGAGCCCATGGCGGGTCGAGTCGCCGGGACTCCTGCCCAGGCTGAACGACCTGCATACCCGCGATGCGGACCACTTCAGGTTCCAGCACGCTTTTCTGGACGCCGAGACGTTGAACCGCCGGCTCCAGGCTTGCGATCTGCTCTGGTGCTGGACCGCCGCGCCGTCCAGCGCCTACGCCAGCGGTGTGATCTCGGACCAGTACGCGAGCGGCACGCGTGTCATCGCCGCGGATAAACAGCAGCACAGCCACGTGTTGACGCTTCCGAATGCGGTGGCGGCCCCCGACACGCTCGGCGCGTTCGTCGAATCGCTGGTTGACGAGCTTCGCAGCGGTTCGCGTCAGCGGCACGATCCCACGCCGGTTTCGTGGGAGCACTGCGTTCACGATCTCGCGGCGTTCCTCAGGGACGTCGCGGCGTAAGAGACGCGCCGCCGAGGCTGGCGGCAGCGATGATCGATATGCCCACCATCGAAGAAAACAAGAAATACTGGGATGGAGATTACGCGTGGGAGGGCGGCGGCGCCGAGTGGTCCGCCGATTGGGGGTCCGTCTCGATGCAGTGGTACGGCACGATCCTTCCCCGTGTCCACCGCTTCCTTCCGGCCGGGACGATCCTGGAGATCGGGTGCGGCTATGGCCGCTGGACGGACTTTCTGAAGGAGGCGTGCGGCCGCCTGATCGCCGTGGACCTGTCGGAGGAATGCATCGGCGCGTGCCGGCGCCGATTCGCGGCGTACCCGCACCTGTCGTTTCACTGCAACGATGGGACATCCCTCGGCATGGCTGCCGACGGCACCGTCGACTTCGTCTTCAGCTTCGACGCGCTGGCGCTTGCCGACGCAAAGACGATGGAAGCCTACCTGGCGCAGCTCTCGAGACTGCTGACGAGCGACGGGGCGGCGTTCCTGCACCACTCCAATCTCGGGGCCTACCGATCCATCTACCGAGGAATCCGCCGGATACCAATGCTCGAGGGGCTCCTGCAGCGGATCGGGGTCCTCGACCGGGATCTCTACTGGCGCGACTTCGGCGTCAGCGCGGATCTCGTCGCGGATCTGGCGGCGAAGCACGGCCTGACGTGTGCCAGCCAGGAGCTCATTCGCTGGGGCACGAAACGTGTGCTCCTGGACGCCTTATCGGTCGTGACCAGGCAGACCGGCGCGGCCGCCGGGTGCCGCCGGCTGCGAAACACCTTCTTCGATCGGGAGGCGGCGAACCTCTCGCGGCTGGCGGCCCTGTATGCGAGCGACCCTCCGCGCGGCCGCGCGGGCCCGGCCAGGGGCGGCCGTCGCCTCTAGAGATCTGGACCCGAAGGATTTCGAGTATTTGAGTCAAGTTTTTCATGCAGCAAGTTTCACCTCCTGAAGGAAGTCAGCGAGCGCGGCATCCAGCCGCTCGAAGGCGTGCTGAGCCCGAGGCGAGCCCTGGCAGCCCGTGGTGCAAGTCCGGCTGCATTCGGCCAGCGATGCATCCCCGCCGGCTGCGTTGCTCCTCCCTCGAATAT
>JBOGIW010000338.1:0-19819 GCA_050748045.1 Vicinamibacterales bacterium
ATCGTCACGTGTCCCTTCCACTCGGAACGCGCCACGGTCAGTTGCCGTTTGGCGAAGTCGACGTCGGTCCACTCGAGCGCCATGATCTCGCCGCATCGCAGCCCCGCCTCGCCACCGAGCACAACGACCAGCAGGGCCAGCGCTTCGGATCGAGCCACCTCCACGAGCCGTTCGATCTCGTCGAAGTCGTGGAAGCTGGCTTCGTTCTTCGGCGCACGCTCCACAAGCGCGGCTTTCAACCGCTGCACGTCCTCGGTGCTGATCTCGTCCAGGCGCTTGTCGCCGAACGCCTTCGCGAGGTGCACGCGCAGCACCGTCTCTTTCGAAGCGATGCCGCTCGGCTTCAGCCGGTTCGCCTTCGCCTATCCATCGAGGAATCGCAAGGCGAACTCTTTCAACGCCGGTATCCTCTGAACGCACCGTGCGACGGCATCAAGAGCTTCAGCAACGGCGGCGATCTGGAGGTTGGGAGCTGCTGGATCCTGTCCCGGCATATACCGTGGGCCGGCGACGTGAATCGCACGTCGGTTTACCCTTCGAAGATCCGACAGTCGCATCGATGCTTCTCTGCGGAACGGATGCTCGCGTCACGCTCACTTGGCCGGTTCTGGAGAATTCCCGATCGGGAAGAACGTAGTGCTGAAGTCGTCCGTAGGACGATCGAAATGCCCGATCCGGAAACTCAGTTAACTGTTGAGCCGATTGCGCCAGCCTGGCAGGGAGGGCGTAGGCCCTCGCCGACAATCGCGGAGACGCCGTTCGGGGGGCCGTGTCCCGCATAGAGGCTCTTGTCGATCCGCTCTTCCCATCCGAAGTGAGCGGAACTGCTCCTGCGGAATCGGCGCGAAGTTGTCAGGATTGAACAACCCTCGCCTCATGGAAGGCGAGGGGTTCACCCATCCCAGAACGCGACTCCAACCACCACGGGTGGACGTGAAGTACCGCATGGCCGCGCTCACGCTGCGGGCGGTGTATCTGCGTGAACGTTTGCCGACCCTGTGGCCCCACTTCTCGGCAGACTACTCAGCCGACGTGCAGGCAGCCGCATGATCCGAGAGCGTTTTCCATATCGGAATAATTCACACCTGAAGTTTAGACGGCATATGCCGCCCCCGCCATATGACCTCCTTCATTTCAGGTAATACAGGCACGCAGGATTCCGGTGTCTTATGCGTGCTCGTCGTAGCCTCTTGACCGTGGGCTCGGGGTCGATACACGGAAAGGGGCGCCGAATGGCCGGTCCAGCCATGCCATGCTATCATATCGCCTGATGATATGAATGGGCGTGCGCCCGACCACGGCCTCGAATTCCTGCTGGCGTTCAACGGGCGCATCCATCATCTCGAGAAAGGCTACTGGCTCAAGTTCGAGATCACGCGCGGCGAGGCAACCGCGGAACGACCGCATGGCCTGTCGTACTCGTTTACCCTGCACGCGCCGGACGGCGCGCGGCTCGTCGGATTCGACAACGCGCACAACGTGCCGGCCAGCGGCTCCCGGTTCAAGCGACGCGGCAAGGCTGTCGATCACTGGCATCGCACCGGGAAGGATCCGGGCAGGCCGTACGTGTTCAAGGACGCCGAGACCTTGATCGACGACTTCTTCGACGAGGTGGAACGGGTCCTGCGCGAACGGGGAGTTGGCCTGCGGGTCATCGGAGAAGAATCGGAGAGGTCGACATGAAGAGGGCCAGGGTCCAGAGCCTGCGAGCGCTGCGGAAGGAGATGAAGGCTGTCGCACGCGGTGAGCGAGGTGCGCCGTCCGGCGCGTCCAGGCCGAGCTTCAACTCCGTTGAAGCAGTGGTCCGCCTGCTGACGCCTGACAACCGGCGCCTGCTCGCCCTCATCCGCGATCGCAAGCCGCGGTCTGTTGCGGACTTGGTCACCCTGACCGGACGAGCGCAGCCAAACCTCACCAGAACGCTGGCCAAACTGGAAGCAGCCGGCTTCATTCGGATGAAGATCGTGGGTCGCCGCAAGGCGCCGAGCGTAGCGGTCAAGAGAATCGTCGTCGAGATCGACCCGTACTCAGACCGCGACCGACTCCGTGTCGCCTGACCCGTCGAACGGCCGGCGGGGCGACCACTCGCCTGGGCGTTGTCTACCGACCGCGACCAATGCTCCGGGTGTGACGGAACGGCCTCGATGCACCGTCACAGGTCGCCGGCGTCAGTCGCCACTTTGCCCAGCCGGTTTTCGTCACCCACGCGCCAATGCAGAGTGCGGACTCTCTCGACCTCAGTGAGGGCGATGCTCGCGGGCGACCGGCACGAACGGCCGCGCGGGGTCGAGCAGGCTCTGCTTCATGTTGGTCACGAACGTCGGCCAGTCCGACGAATCCCGGGCCGCCGCGACCTCGCCCAGCACCGCCGCGATGATCGACTTGTTGAACCGGCAGAACCATGCAGGCGGCTTCGCGACCTTTTCTTCGATCGTGAAGGTATACCCGAGACACGACTGGCAGAGCTCGTTCGCCCAACAGCCGCGACACACCTCGTGGAACGTCTTCCCGTTGCGGCGGAACTGACGGCCAACCTCCGCATAGCGCGTCTCGCTCCACCGGTCGTCGACGAACCCATACGAGGTTCCCGCCGACTCGAGCAGATAACAGGGGAAGGCTTCGCCGTCGTAATTCACGGCCATGAACGAGCGGCCCGCTCCGCACACGTAATCACGCTCCTCCTGCAGGAGGAACCCATCCAGGACGGCCGTGATGCCGCGCAGGACCCATGGGTCGCCGGTCCGGAACGATCGGACGCTGGCTCGCGCCGCCTGTTCGAAGGACGAGGCCACGGTGTCCATCTGCTGGATCGTGTCGATCTGATGCCAGGTCCCGACTGGTACCGTGATGTGCATCTCGCGGATGCCGAACGACCGGAAGTGGTCGACCATCGCCTGCGGCGTGATGCCCTGCTCGACGTGCTGGCGCGTGAAGACGGCTTCGACCGCCGTATCCACGCCCGCCGCGATCAACGCGCGCAGGGTCGCCGCGGCCTTCTCATAGCTCCCGGCGCCTCCGCGCGTCGGCCGGAGCGTGTCGTGGATCTCCTGCCGGCCGTCGAGGCTGACCAGGACGTACATCTGGTGGCCGGCCGCAAACTCGATCATCCTGGGGGTCACCAGCGTGCCGTTGGTGACGATCACGTAGGCCGGGCCCCGGACGCCGGCTGCCCGGTGCGCCCGGCCGAAGCCGAGCACCAGCCGCTCGACGATGTCCCAGGCGACGGTGGGCTCTCCGCCAAGGAACTTGATGCTCGACAGCCCCTTCGGTCCGGCAAGCGTCATGGCGCGTTCCACGACGCGATCGGCGACCTCCGGCGTCATCGTCTGGTTGGCCTTGTTGATCTCGTGGGCGTAGCAGTACTTGCAGTCCAGGTTGCAGACCTGGCTGGGATGCACGACGAGATCCTGCAACATCGGGTTGCGGTCGCGGTTCTGGAGCGCCGGCCGCTCGGCCGGTGGGCCGAGGAGGCTCAGAACGATCTTCCGGGCGTCGTCGTATTCCGGCGAGCTTACGTCGCGCGCCACGACTCGAAAGGAGTCGGCGAGATCCGGCGGCAATTTATAGAGTTGCTGGACCTCGGGGACGTACAGCGCGCTCGTGCCGTCTGCCTGCACGACGGTGAAGCGTCCCGGGACTTTCGTGCCCGCGTCCGGCAGCGGAGACGTGCCTGCGGTCTGCGTTCCGGTCGGGATGACCGTCAAACGGATCGGTCCCATAGACACACCTCGCTTGCCCGAAACTCGACGCATGTGGGCCGGCTCTCTCGACCTGCCGGCTCTCGCGACCCGATCGACTTGGGTGATCGACTTGGGTGTACGTCCTCAGGTTGTCCGCGCGGCCGGACGTCTAGCCGCAGTCCAGTCCGCCGCAGTGCGCGCGCGTCGCTCGGCCGAGATCGATCATCTTCCTCAGCTCGTCGGTCGTGAGATCGGCGATCTCCCGCCGGCGATCGAGGAGCGTGTTGAGATTCGCGGCGGCCATGTGTGTCGCGAAGCGGGTGATTTCGTCACCGCTCAGGCGGGACAAATCCAGCATTCGACCGGTGGAGCCCTTCTCGTCCTCTAATGCCATTGGATGTCTCCGTCGATTGCCACGCGTCGGCGCGAACACGCCGACCGGCGCGGAGTATAACATAGGTCCGTCGAGCGGCTCGCGCCAGGCGCGGCCGTCGACATCGTCCCGTGTATGAGATGGCCTCCCCGTGGGCGCACCGTCGAGGGTGGACGTGAGGATTCGTGACTTCGGTGACCGGGGATACGTGGTCCTGCCCGAGGCCCTCTCGCGACGCGAGCTCGGCGTCGTCAACCGCGCGATCGAGGACGAGTTGCGTCTTCGACCCGAGTTGTGGATCGAGCGTTCGCCCCAGCGCAAGGACAACTTCTACGCGCTGCTGGCGAACCCGGCCTTCGATCGAACGATCGCCAACCCCCGCGTGCTGCCGCTCGTGCGGTCCCTGATGGCCGATGAGCCGTGCTTCGACGAGTTTCTGCTGACGGTGCGCGGCGCGTGTCGGGGGCGGCCGTCGAGGCCGATGTTCCATCGCGACGCCCGCCGGATCGACGGCGGGCCCCTGCGCCATCTGGCGGTCCTCTACTACCTGACCGACCACGACGACACCACGCATTGCTGGACGATCCTCCCCGAGACGATGGCGCGAACACGCCTCCCCGAGACGATGGCGCGAACACGGCGCGGGCCTCGCACGCTCGAGGCGGGCGCACGGCCTGTCGGCGCTCCGGCCGGCTCTGCCATCATCTTCGACGCGACATGCTCTCACGCGTTCGTCCGGCGCACCACCGATTCCGAGAGCAGGTCAATCCGGATACACTTCGGACGCGCGTCGAATGCGCCCATCGGGAACGACACGATCGTCCCGAGGCGCTTGCTCGCTTCCCCGTCCAACCCGACGCGGCAGTTGTTTCGACGAACGAATCTCGTGACGCGGCTCACCCGGCAGCGCCGGTGAGGAGGCCCGGGCGCGCGCGCTGTGTTTCCGCCGCGCGAGCAGCGATCCGCAGCCCGAGCGAGAGCGGCGCCTTCGTCCGGGGCTGCAGTTCCATCGCGCACCGTGCCATCAGATGCATGCCGTCGTCGCCAAGGTTGAAGGCCGTGAGGACGAGGCGGCCCTCCCGAGCGTCCAGCGTCACCACCTGCTCCGGCGTTTCAAGGGCGACGTGGCGCTCCGAGCTCAATTCGAAGGACCGGCGCTCCCGCCTGCGTGAGGCGCCCTCGGCCGACACCGCGCGGGCGGCCTCCGCCGGGTCGGGGTTGACCAGAAACGCGAAGAGCGCAAACGCCACGACCCGCGGCCGTGTGCTCGTGTTCTCGATGAGCGTGCGCACCACGAGACCATCGTCTTCCAGTTGAAAGGTCGTCGCCTCGGCGAGGGGGCCCCTGGCGGACGTCCTGACCACGGTGTGTGCGTCGATGAGGACGCAGCCCGTCGGCTCGGACTCGAAACCGCACACTCCCGGGGACGGCCCCCAGGCATCGAGCCGGAACGTGCGCCGGCCGTCGTCGAGGAGATAGAACAGGCCACCCCGCCAGGGATGGATCCAGCCGAGCGATGCCGTGCCCCGCGCGCTGTACTGGAGGGCTTCTCTGCCCGAGACGTGGAGGCTCCGGAGGCTCCCGCCGAGCGCGGGCTCGACCGTCGCGCCGACCTCTCCGCGCCGGAGCGTCAATGGGGCGGCCACGGCCGGGGTCGGTGTGGCCCGGGCCGCTGCCGCCGGGCGGTCCGACAGCCGGCGCGGCTGTCGCTTGACAGGAAGGTGCACGCCGAGCCGGACCGCGCTCTCGCCGACCCGACAGCGCACCCACACGCGTCGGCCGGCCTGCCTCGAGGTGCGCAGGGCAGCCTCGAGACTCAGCGTGTCGCCGGGGTCGAGTAGCGTCGGGGCTGGATCGGCCGAGAACTGCACGGGCAACAGCCCCGGGCTGGTGTTCGTGACGCGGACCTCGCAGGCGGCCCGGGCGCCGTGGCCGCGCGACACGCCGAGCGGGACGAGCGTGGCGCTCCAGTCGGAGCACGCGACGTGGCACACGTCGAGGCTTCGTGCCTCGATGAGCATGTCGAACCAGTCATCACCAACGGCAAATCTCTGCGGGTACACCGGAAGGCCCTGCCACTCGAAGCGATCCGACACGACGCCGGTGTCCGTGTCCGATCGAATCCGGCACACCTCGGCCACGTCGAGGGACACGGCCTGACAGTACCGGTCGAACGACGTGACGAGCCCATGCCGCTTCGCGAACTGGCGGAACACGTGTGTGGAGAGCAACGCCGGCAAGAGGAGCTCGACTCTCCCCGGCGCCGTCTCGGGCGAACCGACGCGCAAGGCCAGCCGGCGCGTGATCGCATTCGACGGGCTGAAGTTCGACACCGCCCGCCGGCAGCGTCCCGGCGGCAGCGAGGCGATGTAGCGATACACGAGGAACGCGAATTCCGCGCCGTACCCGATTCCCCTGATCTCGGGGGAGAGGTACAGGTAGCAGACGTGAAGGACGCCGGGGCTGAATTCGCGTATCTCGAGATAGCCGACGATCTGCTCGTCCCTGACGGCAACCGTGGCGCAGACGACCCGGTGCTTCCGCATCGACTGCAGGACGAACCCGGCGTCGACGGACGCGACGTCGTGATAGAGACCGCCCGGGATGTCGAACTCGCGTTCTCGCCAGAACCGGGCGAGCGCGGCCGCGTCCCCGCGTTGAAACGGACGCGCCTGGATCCGGCCTGCCGAGGGGTCGCATTCGAGCGGCAGGAACGACGGGATCAGCGGCTTCTGGTCGTCGTCATCGATGCGTGTCACAGACCGCTCTCTCGGCGTCATGGCACACACGGAGCCAGGTGGCCACGATATTCGCGCACGTGCCGCAGCCGCTGACGGCACCTGTGCGGGCCTTGAGCGCTTTCACGGACGCCGCGCCTGACTGCAGCGCATCGAGAAGCTCGGGCTCCCCCACCGCCTTGCACCCGCAGACCGGCCGATGTCCTTTCAGCACGAGGTACTTCGCCAGCTCGGATTCCGGCAGGCCACCCGCCTTCTCGGTCACCTGTCCGATGAATCGCACGAGCACGTCCAGCCCTTCACGGGAAAAATCCCGCTCGTACGAGAAGTCGGACTCGTCCAGCAGCCACGCTTCCTCGTCCACCACCCCCTCGCCTTCGCACCAGTTCGACAGGTCCGTCTTCGGCATCAGCCGCAGCCTCTGGACCGAGACCTGGTCCGGACGCACCTGGTCGAGCAGTTCGATCGTCTTGAAGATCGAGCGCTCGGTCTCGCCGGGATAGCCCACGAGCACGTTGCAGCACACGGCGAGCCCCGCGCGCTTGGCGGTGCGAACGGCCGCCTTGACGTCGAGCACCGACTGCTGCTTGTCCATGCGCAACAGGAGCTCGTCCGAACCAGACTCCATCCCGAACCACACCATGCGACAGCCGGCGCGCTTCAAGGCCTCGGCCATGGTGTCGTCGAAGCCATTGACCTTCGAGTAGCACTCGAACCCGACGGGAAGCCCACGCCGGGCGAGCGCGTCGCAGATGGCGAGACAGCGGTCCCGCCCCAGCGTGAACAGCTCGTCGTCGATCTTGACCTTTTCGAACCCGAACTCCCGATGCAGGTGCTCGAGGTGCCCGACGAAGTAGCCCGGCGAATGACTCCGCCGGACGCGATACTGCCGATAGCAGAACTGGCAGCCGTACGGACACCCTCGTGAGCTCATGACGATCGGGGCATCGTCCGGCTTGAGACGGATGTCGCGGTAGTCGAGGAACGGCAGGTCGTCGAGGGACACGAGCTCCTGCGGTGTGGCCCGCCTGGTGCGATGCACCTCGTGACCGGCGCGAAACGCCAGACCCGGAAGGTCGGTCAGGTCGGGGCGCGCGTCCGATGCCTGCCACCGTGCGAGCAACGGGGGCAGTGTCGTGTCGGATTCGTCGCACAGGATCACGTCGACCACGAGGCTGTGCACGAGCGCGAGCGACGCGAGCGCGGCGGCGTCACGGCCGCCCCAGATGGTGCGCGTCGCCGGCGAGCAGGTCTTGACCGCGAGGAAGTACTCCAGGATCGCATGCCGCTGGGGGTGGTCCTGGAACGACGTCGAGTCGAGGATCGCCACGTCGGGCGAGAATGCACGGAGCACGGCTGCCACCTGGCTCCGGTTGAACGGCTCGAGATCGAGCGCGAGCACCTCGTGTCCGTGGTGGCGAAGCAGGCTTTTAAGCCTGGCGAGCTCGTAAGCGGAATACGCCGACATGCCCTTGGCCGGAGCGGCTTGCGACACGTCACCGCCGGTGCCGTCTCGCTTCAACGGAGGATTGAGGCTGGCCGGGATCGTCGAGACCAGGCACTTCATACCGTCAATCCACGTCAGGCGAGGAAGCCGGCGTCGGCAACCGCGGCTGGCTGAGCCCGTTCCTGCGGGGCCGGCGCCGGCGGGTAGAGCGTGCGCAGTCCGGCCGCGTATTTGTTCACGATCTCCGTGATTTGGCAGACGACGGGCGCAACCGAGTACTCGTCGCCCGTCCAGGCCATGTTCTCGGCCACGCACTGGTAGACGCAGGTGAGGACGTGCGGGCAGGTGTAGCAGATGCTCTTCGGGTTGCTCCGGGGATTCCACTCCTTGAAGTGATTGACGACCGTGAGGTTGTACACGCGCGTCTTGATGTTCCCGATCAGCAGATCCCGTGACGTCCGGTCGATGCCGACATCGTGGATGAAGCGGGGGCACGAGTACAGGTTGCCGTTGACGTCGACGGAAAAATTCCGGCGGCCAATCCCGCAGTAGGTGTGCGCGCGCAGCGCCTCGGCGTCGCGAGCGGCCTCGGCCTGCCGCATCAGCTCGATCACCTTCGAGAAGGGCGCGAAGTTGAGCAGCTCGAACCGCCCCGTCTCGGCGATGCCCCGGACGATGTCGGAGGCGATCTGTCCGAAGGCCTGGTCCAGCTCGGCCAGGTCCTCCTCCGTCCAGTCGCGTCCCCCTTTGAACATCGGGAGGACCTGCAGCCCGGTCACGCCATGTTCCCAGAAGAACCGCACGTTGCTCACGAGGCGGCGGACCGAGTCGGGGCCGACGACCATGTTGACGCCCACGTCCAGGCCGCGCGCGTGCAGGCGCACGACCTTCTCGATGCCGCCGGCGGCCTCGTACGCGCTCGCGCCGCTTCGCGTCAGGCGCGCCGTGTCGTTGGTCTGCTGGTCTCCGTCGAGGCTGAAGTCCAGCCCCACGCGGTGCTCCACCAGGAAGTCCGCCACCTCGTCGTCGATGAGCGAGCCGTTCGTGTTCATCCGGTACGTCACGGCCTTGCCGCTCGCCTTCGCGACTTCCTGCGCGTGCAGGACGACCTGCTGGAAGGATCGGAAGTTCAGGAGCGGCTCGCCCCCGAAAAAGCTGAGGGCGACACCCCGCGCGCTGGCGCGCGAGGCCTGGGCGAACGCCCAGTCCACCGTGCGCACGGCCGTGTCGGCCGACATGTAGGACGTGTCGTGGTGCTCGTAGCAGTAGGTGCACTTGAAGTTGCACGAGCGTGTCGGATAGACCCACACCTCGATGAGATCGCTCATGTCAGCGCATCCTTTCGCACCGTTACCCCGGGCTCGCGAGCGCGTCGCGGAACTGCTCCGCCCACGCACGCACCGGCGGGTTCATCCGCTGTGTCCAGCCGAGATGCAGCTCCACCGGCGCAAAGTCGGCCAGACGTCCGAGCTCACTGCACGCGGGGGGCACGTCCGCCGGTGTGTGCAGCAGGGCGTGGACGTAGTGCGCGCGCGTGGCGTTCACGAGCGCGTTGACACGCGCCGCGGCGCTCGTTGCCGGCTCGCCGAGCGGCCGGACGGGACACACGAGCACGATCCGGCCCCGATCCGAGAGGTCTCCGAGCGCTCGGGTCAACGCGCCGTCGATGTCGGGACTGTCCGGTCCGGCTCGAATCACCAGCCGCGTGCAGCCGGCCGGGACGAGCAGCTTCAGCAGGTCCCTTCTGAGCTGGTCGACCGTCAGGACGAGTCGCAGCCGCACTTCCGTGCCCCTGCGGATGCGTTCCTCCAGGAATCGAATGGCCCACTGCCCGTCGCCGGCCCAGGCGGCCCCGACGATCTCGACGTCGCGGACACCGAACCGCCGGATCTTGAGCTCGATTTCATCGAACACCGCTTCGACGGACCGGAGCGTGGTCGCCGTTCCCTCGTCCTCGTGCCTGGGACACAGGGAACACCCGGCCGGACACCCGAGGCCGACGGCAAGACGCCGTTTCTCCCAGAGCGGCTGGCGCCGGAGCTCTGGTTCGGACGGGCTCAGATAGCCGTGTGCGTCGTCCTCCGTCAGTCCGACCAGTGTCTGGATGGGGTTGCCCGGAGCCGCCATTGACAGCCTGCTCGTCGCCGCCTGGAGCAGGTGCTCGCGGCAATACTTCAGCGCCGCACCGACAACCAGAATCCGCGGCTCGGGGCACTCGGCCGCGATCCAGGCGTCGAAGTGAAGGAACCCGTCGAGGTGATCGGGCATCAGCTCGACGACGACAGTTTGTGGGGGCGACTGGGCAACCCGCCGGCGCAGGGTGATGAGGTTGTTACCCGCGGCCGCCAGCACATCCGGCCGCAGCGAGAGCGACCGCGAGACGATCCGAAGATTCAGCAGCGACGGGAGCTCCCGGTTGACGGCGAGCAGCGAAGGGGACGGGGCAAGCAGCGTGCGATCGGGATTCCAGGACGTGAGCATGTGTGCGTTCCAGCCGAAGTCTGGCTCGCAGCCGATTCACTCCTGCTCGACCAGCGGGGTGACCGTGATGTCTGCTCGGTCCTGGAAGGGCGCGAGAGCCTGATCCAGAAAGGTCGTACTCTCGGCTCTCACCAACAGATACACTTCGTCGCGGCCTATCACCTTGAAGGTGCGCTGGATTGCGACGGCATCCCGCATGCTGCGATCCGGAGTCTTCTCGAACTCCGCGAAGAGCTTCATCCGGTCGACGCCGGCGTGCGGTCGGAAGAACACCCAGAAGATCATGAGTTGGGCCTGCTCGGTCCGCCGGGTCCGCTGGCGGGCGGCAGGGTCGGATTGATGTCCCAGCGGCGCATGATGTCGCGCAGGATCTCGGGATTGCGATAGATGTGGCGCCGCAACATATCGAGATCGTTCTCGATCTCGAGTCCGCCGGCACTCTTTCCGCACTTCCCGCACTTGCCGCACGCGGACACGGAAGAGTCGGGCTCGACGGGATCGAAGATCAGCCGATCGTCGAACACCATCTGGTCGCCGAGCTCTCCGATGGGCCTCTGCCTCACTGGCAATTCGCGCTCGTCCATGAGATGCCTTTCGGGCTGTGGTGTTGCGAACCGCTGAAGCCGGCGGGAGTTTAGCATCGGATGTCCTCGCAATAAAACAGTTAAATGCAGAGCCTCCTGTTGAGCTAGCCGGCCGTGACTCCATACCGCCAGCCCATCGATGACGTGGTCGCAGCGCTCGGCACGAGCCGGCAGCGCGGGCTCACCGACCGGGACGCCCGGTCGCGGCTCGAGCAGCAGGGACCGAACGAGCTTGCGGCCGAGAAGCCGATCCCGGCCTGGCGGCGGTTCCTCGCGCAGTTCCAGGATGTCCTCGTCCTCCTGCTGCTCGTCGCCACCGCCATCTCGGCGGGCCTGTGGGCCTACGAGCGGGAGGCGGCGCTCCCCTATGAGGCCATCGCCATTTTTGCCGTCGTTCTGCTCAACGCGACCATCGGCTACGTGCAGGAGTCGCGGGCAGACGCGGCCGTGGCGGCGCTTCGGGTGATGTCGGCCGCTGAGGCCACGGTCATTCGCGGCGGCGAGCGACGCGGCATCCCCGCCACCGAGATCGTGGCCGGCGACATCATCCTCATCGAAGAAGGCGACACGGTTCCAGCCGACGCGCGGCTGGTCGAGTCCGTCGCGCTCCAGACGGCTGAGGCCGCGCTGACGGGCGAGAGCCTGCCCGTCACCAAGGACACCGCGGCGATCGCCGAGGAGGTCCCGCTTGGCGATCGGCACAACATGGTCTTCAGCGGCACGACCGCGACCTACGGGCACGCCACGGCGGTCGTGACCGCGACCGGCATGCGCACGGAGATGGGCCGCATCGCCGGGCTGCTGAAAGAGACGCCCGACGAAGCCACTCCACTGCAGCGGGAGCTCGACCGCACGGGCAGGATGCTGGGCGTCGTGGTCGTCGTGATCGCCATCGTGATGATTGCGACGATCGTGCTCGTCGGGAACGTGCGCGGGCTCCCGGCCATCTTCGACGTCCTGATTCTCGGCGTGGCCCTCGCCGTGGCGGCCGTGCCCGAAGGCCTGCCCGCCGTGGTGACGGCCGTCCTCGCGATCGGCGTCCAGCGCATGGCGCAGCGGAACGCCATCGTGCGACACCTGGCCGCGGTCGAGACGCTCGGTTCGGCCACCGTGATCGCCTCCGACAAGACAGGCACGCTGACGAAGAACGAGATGACCGTTCGCGTCGTCGTCACCGCGAGCGGGCGCGTCACATTCGAGGGCTCCGGGTACTCGCCCGAGGGCTACGTGCGGCGTGAAGGCGGCGGACCCATCGACGGCGCGCTCGAGGTGGAGCTCGAGCGCGCCCTGGCGGCAGCCGACCGGGCGAACAACGCGAGCGTGCAGGAACGCGATGGCCGGTGGACCGTGCAGGGCGACCCGACCGAAGGCGCGCTGCTCGTGGCGGCACGAAAAGCGGGCATCCAATCACGCGTGCTCGACGACAGACTCCCCCGTGTCGGCGAAGTGCCCTTCTCCTCCGAGCGCAAGCTGATGAGCACGATCCACCGTCACGCGGGCACGGAGGAACACGGGATCGTGTTCACCAAGGGCGCACCCGACGTGCTCCTGATGCGGTGCAGCTTCGAGCAGGTGGGCGAGGATCGGCGACCGCTGACCGCGGCGCGACGCGCCGAGATCCTGCAGACCAACGAGGTGCTGGCGGGCGAGGCGCTACGCACGCTCGGGGTCGCCGGTGGCTCGCTGACGGCCGACGCCCTCACCCCGCGACATGACGGCAGTCTCGAACATGTCGAGCAGGACCTCGTCTTCGCGGGGCTGATCGGCATGATCGACCCGCCGCGGGCCGAAGCGAAGGAGGCCGTGGCGCGTGCCAGGGGCGCGGGCATCCGCCCGCTGATGATTACCGGCGACCACGCGCGCACCGCCGCGGTCATCGCCCAGGAGCTCGGGATCGCCGAAGACGGTCGAGCCATGACGGGCGACGAGCTGGAGAAGCTGCCGGACGAAGCGCGCGCGCGCGCGGTCGCCGAGGTCTCGGTCTATGCGCGCGTCAACCCCGAGCACAAACTGCGCATCATCGACGCCCTGCGGCGTCGCGGAGCCGTCGTGGCGATGACCGGCGACGGCGTGAACGACGCGCCGGCGCTGAAGAAGGCCGACATCGGCATCGCCATGGGCATCACCGGCACCGACGTGTCGAAACAGGCCGCCGACATCGTGCTCGCCGATGACAACTTCGCCTCGATCGTGGCCGCGGTCGAAGCGGGACGCGCCATCTTCGCGAACATCCGCAAATTCCTGCGCTACCTCCTGTCGTCGAACATCGGAGAAGTGCTGACGATGTTCTTCGGTGTGCTGCTGGCGAGGCGCATCGGGCTGTCCGACGAGGAAGGCGGGCTCGTCCTCCCCCTTCTCGCCACGCAAATCCTGTGGATCAACCTGGTCACCGACGGGCCGCCCGCGCTCGCGCTCGGGGTCGACCCCGCCGACCAGGGGCTGATGCGTCAGCCGCCACGTCCGGCAGGCGAAGGCGTGCTCACCCCACGCATGTGGCGCGGCATCGCTTTCGTCGGCGTGACGATGGCGGCCGGCACGCTGCTCGTGCTCGATGCCTCCCTGCCGGGCGGGTTCGTCGAAGGTTCGGGGGATCTGCGCTACGCGCAGACGATGGCGTTCACCACGCTGATGCTGTTCCAGATCTTCAATGTGGTCAACGCGCGGTCGGACGAGCGCAGTGCGTTCGCGCACCTGTTCACGAACTACTGGCTCTGGACGGCAATTGGCGTGTCGCTCGCCCTCCAGGTGGTCGTGGTCTACGCGCCGTTCCTGCAGCGCGCATTCGGCACCGTGGCCTTGAGCGGCGCCGACTGGATGTTCTGCACGGCCGTGGCGAGCTCCGTGTTGTGGCTCAGGGAGATCGATAAGATCCTGACCGGCATCGCGCTGACGCCGTCGGACAGGCGAGCCCCCGCTCGAATCGGCCAATCGGCCGTCGAGAAGCCGGCGGATTGATCACACCCGGTCCACCATCGCGGCGACGATCGCTCCACTGCCGTAGGCCAGCGCCGCGACGACCGCGCCGAGCCCCAGCATCTCACAACCCGCCTTCCACCACCGGACGTTGGCGATCAGGGCGCGCGACGCCCCGACGGCGAACATCGCGAGAAAGGTCAAGGCGATCGAGGACGTGAATCGGTCGAGGGTCCAGATCGGAATCATGTACGGCATCAGTGGCACTGCGCCGGCGAGCACGAACGCCGCGAACGTCGCACCCGCGTGGCGCTAGGGGAACGCCTCTTCTTCCGGCAGGTCCTGCGTCTCGAGCACGCTCTCATGGGAGCGAATCGAGAGATAGTTGCCGGCGGCCATGGACAGTCCATCGGCAAACAGGCTCGCTGCGCCGACGATGAGGACCACCCGCAGCGAGAGGCCCCCCCCGGCAACGCCTGCCACGACCGCGAAGGTCGTGATGATTCCGTCGTTGGCGCCATGAATCAGCTCTCGAACGTAATGGCGGGCGATCTGGAGCGGACTCTGCGGTTCGACGTGCAGCGATCTTCGCGGCATCGTCGCAACGCTCGCATCAAGAAGTGCGGTATCGGATTCGTTGCGCGCACCGGCCTCCCATCGATTGTCGCCGACACGGGATCGCGAGGTTCCCGTCCTGCTCGTTCGGCCCCGCTGAGATCCATTCTGAGAACGTGTCTCTTCGTGCCCGGCGCGATACGGCATGTTAGGTTGAGAGCGGGCCTGACGTCCGGCCGGGGAGAGACCACACGATGTTCGCGTCCGGCGCGATACCCGCCATCACAATCCTTTTCCTGACGCTCACGTTCACGGGCGCCGCGACATCCCGCGCGGCCGCGGCTTCCAATCAGCCATCGCTGGAATCGACCGGCCGCGATCTCTATGAGTCGGCCTGCGCCGCCTGCCACGGCGTGGACGGCCGCGGCACTGCGCCAAGCCTCCTCGGGTTCGATACGCCGATCCCGGACTTCACCGACTGCAGCTTCTCGACCGTCGAGCCCGATGCGGACTGGATGGCGGTGTCGCACGACGGCGGGCCTGCCCGTGCGTTCGACCGCCGGATGCCGGCGTTCGGGGAGGCGATGACCGATGCGGAACTGCAGCAGGCGCTCGACTATATTCGCGCATTCTGCACCGACGCCGCATGGCCGCGCGGAGAGCTGAACGTGCCGCGCGCGCTCGTGACGGAAAAGGCGTTTCCCGAGAACGAAGCCGTGCTGACCACGACGATCGGCGCGAGCGGACAGGGCCACGTCGGCAACGAATTCCTCTACGAGCGGCGGCTGGGCGCCCGCAGCCAGTTCGAGATCCTCGTGCCGCTGCTGGTGCGGGAGGGGGCCGACGGAGGCTGGCAGCGAGGTCTCGGGGATGCCGCCGTCGCCGTGAAGCACGCGCTCTATCACAGTTTCGATCGCGGACACATCTTCAGCGTCGCCGGCGAGGTCGTGCTGCCGACCGGCAAGGAGAGCGCAGGGCTGGGCACCGGGACCACGATCGTCGAGCCGTTCGTCGCCTTCGGCCAGATCCTGCCGGCCGAGGGATTCCTGCAGGCCCAGGCCGGCCTCGAGCTGCCGTTCGATACCGGCCGCGCCGGGCGCGAGGCCTTCTGGCGCGCGGCGCTCGGCAAGGGCTTCACGGAGGGGCGCTTCGGGCGCTCGTGGTCGCCGATGGTGGAGTTGCTGGCCGCGCGCGCGCTGGAGGACGCGGCAGCCACCCGCTGGGATCTGGTGCCGCAGATGCAGGTCACGCTCAACCGCCGGCAGCACATCATGATCAATGTCGGCGTGCGCGTGCCGCTCAACGCGCGCGAGGGGCGGAACACGCAGGTGATCGCGTATTTCCTGTGGGACTGGTTCGACGGCGGGCTGCTCGAGGGCTGGCGATGAGCGGCGGCCCGCGGATCATTGCTTCAGCTCGATGGCTCGCCGCCACCGGGGCCATCTGGCTGCTCGCCGTCTGCGCCGTGCAGGAGCCGCGGGCCGCGCCGTCACAGGTGGCCCAGCCGGCGCAACAGGTCGCGCCGGGCCATCCCGACACGCTGTTCGCAACCTCGCACGAATGCCTCGCGTGTCACAACGGACTGACCACGCCTGCCGGCGAGGACGTGTCGATCGGCGTCTCGTGGCGGGCGTCCATCATGGCAAACGCCTCCCGCGATCCGTACTGGCAGGCGGGCGTCAGGCGCGAGGTGATGGACCATCCCTCGGCCGCGCGCGAGATCGAGGATGAATGCGCGATCTGCCACATGCCGATGTCGCGCACGACGGCGCGGGCGGCCGGCCGGCACGGCGAGATCTTCGCCCACCTGCCGATTGGCGCCGGACGATCCGAGGAGGACCGGCTCGCCGCCGACGGCGTGTCGTGCACGATGTGCCATCAGATAGGGCCGGAGCGGCTCGGAACCCGGGACAGCTTCACGGGCGCATTCGTCATCAGCCCGCCCACCCCTGCCGGCGAGCGCCGCATGTTCGGTCCGTTCGAGATCGATGCCGCCCGGGCCAGCGTGATGCGCTCCGCGACGGCCATGACACCGGCCGAGGCCCCGCACATTCGCGACTCGGAGCTCTGCGCCACGTGCCACACGCTGTACACGCAGGCGCTCGGCCCGAAGGGCGAGGTGCTCGGCGAGCTGCCCGAGCAGGTACCCTACCTCGAGTGGCGGCACAGCGCGTTTCGCACGGAGCGGAGCTGCCAGTCGTGCCACATGCCGCCGGTGGCCGCGCCGACGCGGATTTCGTCGGTACTGGGCGACCTGCGCGAGGGCCTGGGACGGCACACGTTCCTCGGCGGCAACTTCTTCATGCTCCGCATGCTGAACCGCTATCGAAGCGAGCTCGGCGTGGAGGCGCTGCCCCAGGAGCTCGAAGCGGCGGCCCGCACGACCATCGCGCAGCTCCAGCAGGATACGGCGACGGTATCCATTGCCCCCGCCAGTTCGGAGCCGGGGCAGCTCGCGCTGGATGTCACGGTGCGGAATCTCACCGGGCACAAGCTGCCGACGGCGTATCCGTCACGCCGCGCCTGGCTCCATGTCACGGTCCGGGATCGCGACGATCAGGTCGTGTTCAGGTCGGGAGCGATCGAGCCGTCCGGTCTCATTCGCGGGAACGACAACGACGCGGACGCCGCCCGCGTGGAGCCGCATTATACTGAGATCCGCAGCGACGACGAGGTGCAGATCTACGAATCGGTCATGCATGATGTGAACGGCCGGATCACCACCGGGCTCCTGCAGGCAACCGGGTACGCAAAGGACAACCGGCTCCTGCCGCGCGGATTCGACAAAGCCACGGCCCCGGCCGACATCGCGGTCATCGGCGAAGCGATCCGGGACGCGGACTTCGCGGGGGAGACCGACCGCGTGCGCTATGTCGTGAGCACCGCCGGTCGCACGGGGCCGTTCCGCGTCGATGTCGAGCTCAGGTATCAGCCGATCTCGTTCCGATGGGCGCAGAATCTCAGGCCCTACGACGCCATGGAGACGAAGCGGTTCCTCTCGTGGTACGAAGCCATGTCAACGGGATCGTCGGAAGTCCTGGCCCGCAGCTCCATCTCACCGCCTTGAGGGAGGATTGATGCTGTTCAGCGACCGGAGTCTCTGGACGATGATGCACGGGATCGTGCTCGGCGGCGCTGCGCTGATGGCGCTCTTCGCCGCGCTGTTCGCGATGCGTGCCATGTACCCGGCGGACGGCGCCGGCGGCGCCGTGGACAGACAGTCTCGTTCCGTGGCGCAGTTGACCGTCCTCGTCGCCGCCATCCTCTGGGTGGCGGTGCTGACGGGCACCTACGTCGTCTTTCCGCCCTACCGGGCGGCGCCGCCGCCGGGCGTCACGGATCTGGCCGCGTATCCCCGATCGATGCTTCTCGCGAATCCCGATACAGCCTGGCTGCATGCCTTCGCGATGGAAAGCAAGGAACACATGCCGTGGATTGCGTCGATGCTCGCGACGGCCGTCGCATTCGTCGCCGTTCGCTGCCGGTCGACGCTGCTGGCGGATGCACGGATGCACAGGATGGCGATGGCGCTGCTGGCGATCTGCTTCGCGCTGGTGTCGTTCACGGCATTGATGGGGATCTTCGTCAACAAGGTGGCTCCGCTCGAATAGCCGCAAGGAGAGGGAAGGCATGCCAGCGGTCGGACATGGTGATGCGCCGGTGAGATCGGATCCAGCGTCGAACGGTGCCGCGCTCGCAGCCTTCCTGGGGGCCGGCATCGGCACGTTCGCGATGGGGTTCTTCGTCCTCCTCAACGAGGCCGGGATTCTCGTTGCGCCCAGCCTCTACGGCCCTGCCGGCGGCGTATCGGGCCGGACGACGTTCGCCGTCGCGGCCTGGCTGGCCGTGTGGATCCTGTTGCATCGCCGGTGGAGGAACCGCCGAATCGAGCCGGGGCGTGTGTACGGCCTCACGCTGCTCCTGGTGAGCTCGGGCATCGTCGCGACATTCCCGCCGGTCTGGCGACTGTTCTAGGGTCCCGCAGCGCCTTCAGGCGTTGTTCTTGATCAGCATCGCGCGCACGATGCCGTCGGCCACGGCCGGGTGGATCTTCAAGGCCGTGGCGAGCTGCTTCACGAACGCGCGCTCCGCCCGTTCGAGTCTGGTGTCGGCCAGCATGAGATCGACCGCGACGGCGAACGCCGGCGGTCGCAGCCGCGCCGGAAGCGTGCGAGCCGCCTGTCGAAGGACCGCGGCCGTTCCGTCCCGCTCCATCCGGTCCCGAACGATCTCGATCAGGCGATCGACCGTCTCGCCCCGTTGACGGCGGAATCGGCGCATCGACCAGATGATGTGGTGCGCCCGCCACGCTTCCTCGCGCGAGACATGCCGGTTCGCATCCATGGCCGCAATGAGCACGCCGATCATCGCCTGGTCGAGCGTCAGGCGGCCGCGCGTCAGCGTGCGCTTCGTCCTTCCCGCCGCATTGCCTTTCGTCGTCTTCGCCATACTCCTCGCCGCAGTCGGATCGAGCGTGCACGGAGGGGTGCTCCGACGCATTGTATGCTCTGAGGCGGGGTGAAGACGCCGCCACCCGGCACGTCACGCCACGCGTGAGGGCTGTCGCGTACGTCAGTGGACGCGTGGATGATTCACTCAGATCGGTGGGGCACAGAATGTCTCTGAACTCGAGCCTCTCCTCCAGGGGAAGCACCGCGTACGTCCGGCTCAGATCCGCCTCCCGCCGTTAGCAAGGCAGATGCCCGAGTGGCAGCGCATGCGTGAGGGCCTTATCTCAGCAGAGCGTGGCGGCACCCGGATTGCTCCCCGCCTCACCGGAATCGGAATACGGCTCGAAACGTGCTCAAGACGATGCTGGCTATCGTGGCCTGGAAGAGGCCGTCAGCCGGGACGCGCGCGCGGCCGTTGGCTCCACGTCATCAGGATGAGATCCGGCGGGTCGGCGCCTTCACCGGACGCGCTCCGCTCACCGCTCGATGGTTACGTTGTCAGGAGGTCTCATGCAGTCGTTCCGTCTCGTCGCTCCCCATACCACCGAGCTTCGTTCGGTGCCCCAGCCGGAGCCGGGCCCCGGCGACGTGTTGATC
>JBOGIW010000339.1:0-63622 GCA_050748045.1 Vicinamibacterales bacterium
GTGCAAGTCCGGCTGCATTCGGCCAGCGATGCATCCCCGCCGGCTGCGTTGCTCCTCCCTCGAATATTCCCGATATTCTCTGTCGTCGCGCCTTGCCGGCGGGGCGCCTCGCCGGCCTCGGTGCGACGCCGGACTTGCACCACGGGCTGCTAGTACGACTTGGCGAACCAGGCGTTGGCGGTCGCCGGTCCCCCGCACCGCAGGCACCGCGTCCCCGCGGGCTTCTCGCCCGTGAACGGGATGTTGCGGATCGTGGCCTGCGTCTCGGCTTTGATCTGCGCCTCGCAGTCCGCCGAGCCGCACCAGGGCGAGACGACGAAGCCCGGACGGCCGTCCATGATGGCCTTGAACTCGTCGTAGGCATCGGTCCACGACGTGTGCTCCTCGCGGTACCGGAGCGCGCGATCGAAGAGCGCCTGCTGGATCGCCGTCAGCAGGTCCTCGACGCGCCCGGCCAGGCCGTCGATCGGCGCGAACGACTTCTCACGCGTGTCGCGGCGCGCCAGCACCACCTGCTGCTTCTCGATGTCCTTCGGGCCGATCTCGAGACGCAGCGGCACGCCGCGCAGCTCCCACTCGTTGAACTTCCAGCCCGGCGTCTGCGAGTCGCGGTCGTCGAGCACGACGCGCACGCCGCGGGCGGCGAGCGCGTCGCGAATCTCCTGCGCCCGCGGCAGCACGGTTTCCTTCCAGTTGCCCCTCGAGATCGGCACGATGACCACCTGGTACGGCGCGATCCTCGGCGGCAGGATCAGGCCCCCCTCGTCGCCGTGCGTCATGATCACGCCGCCGATCATGCGCGTGGAGACGCCCCAGGACGTGCCGTACACGAACTGCACGGACTTGTCGCGCGCCTGGAACGTGATGTCGAACACCTTCGCGAAGTTCTGGCCCAGATTGTGCGAGGTGCCCGCCTGCAGCGCGCGGCCGTCGCGCATCAGCGCCTCGATCGAATAGGTCCGCTCGGCGCCGGCGAACTTCTCGCTCGCGGTCTTCTCGCCGTCGATGACCGGCATCGCGAGGTCGGTCTCGGCGAAGTCCTTGTACACGGCGAGCATTCTGAGCGTTTCCTGCTGCGCCTCGTCCGCCGTCTCGTGCGCCGTGTGCCCTTCCTGCCAGAGGAACTCGGTGGTCCGCAGGAACAGCCGCGTCACCTTCTCCCAGCGCACGACGTTCGCCCACTGGTTGATCAGGATCGGCAGATCCCGCCACGACTGGACCCACTTCGCGTACATCGTGCCGATGATCGTCTCGGAGGTCGGCCGCACCGCCAGCGGCTCCTCCAGCTCCTCGGCGCCGCCCCGCGTGACCCACGCCACCTGCGGCGCGAACCCCTCGACGTGCTCGCTCTCCTTCATCAGGAGGCTCTCGGGAATGAACAGCGGAAAGTACGCGTTCACGTGGCCCGTCGCCTTGAAGCGGCGATCGAGCCCCTGCTGCATCAGCTCCCAGATCGCGTACCCATAGGGGCGGATCACCATGCAGCCTTTGACCGGCGAATAGTCCGCGAGCTCGGCGCGCCGGACGACGTCGATGTACCAGCGGCCGAAGTCCTGGGACTGAGGCGTGATTTCGGTCGGGAGGTCGGGGATCTCGGTCTCTTTGGACATGGGCGCATCCAGTGTAGCCCGATGCGCCCCGCCCATTCCCGGAAGGGGTCAGCGTGAGGCGGCCGGTGCCTGGTCCAGGAGGGCCATGCGCGCCTTGACCGTCTCGGCGTCGGGCGCGTCCTCGGCGAGCTCGAGATACCGGCCGTAGGCGGCAGCCGCGTCCGTGGGACGCCCGGCGGCCTCGAGGGCGAGCCCGTGGGACAGGTGGAAGTCGGCCTGCCCAGGGGCCAGGCGAATCGCGCGCTCGAAGCCCTCGATGGCGCCGGGGAGGTCGCCGCTCGCCTGGAGCGCCTTCGCGAGATTGAACGCGGTCGCGTAGTCGTCGGGGAAACGCTCGAGCGCGTCGCGGTAGCCCTCGACAGCGGAGCCCCACTGTCCAAGCTCGGCGAAGCCACGCGCGCGATTGAAGCGGTAGGCCCAGCGATCCGGCGCGATCCTGACGGCGCGATCGAAGAACGGCATCGCCTCGACGGCGCGGCCGCTTCTCACGAGGAGCTGGCCCAGGTTGTTGAGCGCTTCGGGATCGGTCGGGTCCGCGTCAACGGCCTGTTGAAAGTGATTCAGCGCGGCAGGCACGTCGCCGCGGGCGTAGGCCGCTTCGCCGGGGCGTCGGGCGTCGATCGAGCGAACGACCCGTGGATAGACCGGCGCGGGCGCCGCACGTCGTGCCGCGCTCCGTGTGTCGGCGGCCGGCGAGTACTCAAGCGCCGCGGGTCTCGTCGCCACGATCCCGACGAGCGCGACGGCACCAACGACGGAGGCCGCTGCGAAGAGGCCCGCGGGCGGCGACAGCCGCTGCGCCCTCCCGCCGGGATCGGCCGCCATCGGCTGGCCGCACCGGGTACAGCGAGGGCGGCCGCCTCGAACCTTGGCGCCGCACGACGCGCACCGGACGGCGGCCGGCCTCACCGGACTTCGCGCCACGAGAGGATCCGCACGCCGACCTGGCCGACGCCGTTGTTGAAGTCGTCCGGATCGCCGAACATCTGGATCTTGTCGCCGGCGGCGAACGCCACGTGCTGGTCGACGATGAACGGCGCCGTCGCCCGGGCGCCGGCGATCGTCGTCACCTTCTGCTGGTCCGCGTTCGTGATGCTGCCGCTGTTGTTCGTGTCGTAGGCCGGACCGCCGATGAACGTGAACGCGTAGAGGTTCGCGTCCGGCAGCGCACAGGGCGTGGCCGGCTTGAAGGTCGTCGTCGTGAAGAACACGATGTCGCCGGCGACGGCCGGGAACGACGTCACCTTCTCGTCGTTGCCCGCCGAGTCCACCCGCTCGAGCATGATGGCCGCCGTGCGCGTGCCGCTCGCTCCGTTGTCCAGCACGACGAGCAACCGGTACTGCTGGTTCACGCCGTTGCTCGGCAAGAGATCGCTGCCCGTCGCCTGGAAGAGATACTGGTTCGTGCCGCCGACGTTCACCGTCGCCATCGACGCGAAGAGCGGCTGCGACGTGTTGGACTCGCCCGACGGCAGATTCTGGGTGCTGGCGTTGTAGAGCTGCACGAGCGCCGCGATCCTCGGCGTGTGCGCCGCGTCCTCCCCGATATCGAAGCGCCAGATCTTTCCGTCGAGATCCCCGATGTACACCTTGGTCACGAAGCGCGAGTCGGGAGGCCCGGTCGCCACCGGATCGGCTTGCAGCGCGTTCTTCAGCCGCCGGCAGTCGTTGATCGCCTGGCAGTTGTCGACTGTCTCCGCGAAGCCGTCGGAGCCGACGCTTCGCGAGTCGAACACCGTGCCGGTCTCGACATCGAGCAGGTAGAAGGTCGTGCCCGCCACGACGCCGCCCCTGTTGGCCGCCTGCTGCTGCGTGTACGGAAAGGCCCCCGAGCCGGTCAGCACGGCGTACTTCCCGTTGGGGCCGCCAATCTGGCCGACGGCCGGATCCGACCACGTCTGGCCGACCGTCTTCGCCACCTGGGGCGCCGTGGCGGCGACGTCGCCCCAGGTGCCCAGCGTCACGTCGAAATCGGAGTAGCGCGGGAAGCTCCACTCGAGCGGGATGCGCGAGGCGTCGCTGAAGTAGGCGAGCACGTTGTCGATGTTGTCGTCGGCCGGCGACACGGCCTGGCTCAGGCTCTCGAGCGTCACGTCGAAGGTCTGGTAGAAGGTACCCCCGGCGCCCTGGCCGACGACGAGGTAGGTGCGCCACTCCCCGTTGATCTTCACGTCGGCCACCTTCGGCGAGCTGTCGACGAAGTACCGGAACGCGCCCACCGGCTGACCGAAGGGCAGCGCCTTCAGCTTCGGCAGGAGGTTGAACGGGATGTACGCCCACACTTCGATGCCGAGCCGTCCGTCGATCGCGCGAAACATGCCGTCGTTGCCGCCGACCCATACGAGGCTGCGGCGGTTCTTGTTCGCGTCGGCGAAGCCCGGGTAATCGCTGTCCGGCGGCGGATCGAGCGACGGAGCGTCCATCAGGGCTGGCGTCGATCCGACGAAGGCGCCGAGGGGCTGGCTGCGGACGTACTCGATCAGCCCGACGGTGTCGGTGGTTCGCAGGTACGGCTGCAGCAGTGCGGCGTTGGCGGCCGTGAACGCGACAAGCGTGCCGTCGGGCAGCGACGTATAGATGTTCCGGCTCGCGGGCTCGGGCGTCGTCGCCACCCAGAGCCGCGTGCCGTCGGCGGAGAACTTGTACCCCGCCGGCTTCGTGGCGTCTACGACCGGCCTGTAGACACGGAAGGCGCGGAGCTTCCCGTCGAAGCCGGGCAGGGAAAAGCCCGTCGTCAGCATTACGTTCGATCGCTGCGGGATCTTCACGCCGGTCGCCGGGTGATTGATGATCGTCAGCGGCAGACCCGATCCGGTGATGTCGCGGGCGTTCTCGAGGTTGACGGAGCCGATAATCGGGCTCGTCACCTGGTGCTCGCTGAAGGGACCGATTGGCAGCTCGACGGTCGGATCCGTGTCGAAGTGGCTCTGCTCGGCAAACGCGTGCTGCACCGCGACGTTGACGGCGTTGACGAGCTCCGGCACCGGCCGGCCAGGAGTCGTCGCGCTGATCATCGCCGGAGTGATATGCGTGAAGCGACCACCGCTGTTCTCGGCAATCTGCCGCAGTTGGGTCGTGTCGCCGAGCGGAGCGATGGCGATGACGTGAATCGGCACGCGGCGGTTCGCGCCGACGTTGAGGAACTGCAGCGCTTTCGCCGCGGGATCCTCGCCCGTCGTGTCGCCCTCGCCCCCCCCGACGACGAGGATCGCCACGGTGTTGCGGCACACCGTGTCGGCATTCGCGAGCGTCACGGCTTCGGCCTTGAGGTCGTCGAGCAGGTTGTCGAGGGGCGCGTCCACGATGCCGGCGCCGTCACGGCCGGCAGGTATCAAGGCGTCAGGCTCGAAGACGCCTTTCCCGAGCGTCGTGAGGATCGTGGCATTCGCATTCGGAGCCTCGACCGCCGTCAGCGGCGGCGCCGGGCCGCCGATGGACCCGTTGGTGGAGTTGACGACCGGGCGTGTAATCAGCCACTTGCCCCCGTTGGACTCGCTCGAGGCGGCCTGCACCGCGTCGGCCACGTTGACCGGACCTTCGTTCTTCGGACCGGCCCATCTGGGACTGTTCTGGCGCGTCTTGAAGAGCGAGAACCGCGCGACGGACGCGTTGGCGCTGATCCCTTCGATCAGCCCTCGCCGCGCAATCGCGAGGCGTGTCGTCTCGTCGAACGTCGCGAACCCCGCGTCGAGATCGGTCACGGTCTCGATCCGATCGGCCGCGAACTTGTCGCCGGCCGAGGCCGCCGGATCGGTGTGAACCAGGTTGATGTAGCGCCGGCGGTACTGCGTCACCGGGCTCGTCGGCGGGATCCCGATCCCCGGCTCCCACGCGGCGCCGGTCTTTGTGTAGACGTTCGCATCCAGGTACACGTCGTCGGCGTCGCGCTGCATGCGGTTGGTGGTCTCGACCGCGATGAGCACGTTCGGCGGCACGCGCTTGATGAACAGCAGCGGATCGAGCTGCGCGGCCGCGTCGCGGGCCGAGCCGAGCGCGACCAGCGTGAGCGCAACGATGAAGACTGGTTTCCTCGTCATGATGTCACCTGCGCCTACGGCGTGAAGCCACCGGACGTCACGCCCATCTCGCGGCGCGTCAGCGCCTTGCCGGGCGTCTGCACGGCGGCCTTCCTGGCACGGCGGTTCTGTTCGTCCTGCCCTCGCTGGCCGGTGTAGCCGCGCTCGATCTCCGTCGTATCGGTGCGGGCCACCGTGGTTTCGATGACCCGACGCACGCCGCCGGCGCCGTAGGCGTACGCCAGCATCGAGAGGACGCCCTGACCTTCATTCTTCGTGCACGGGGCGACGGGCGCCGCGCCGTCGACCAGCGGCTGGTTGTCGCACTCCGCCGGGTCGTCGGCCACCCAGACGATCACGTAGATCTCCGAGTTGAGCGTGTCGGTGGGCAGCAGGTCCGTCACCAGACCGTAGGCGTAGAGCTGCCACCGCGGGTTGTTCGCGCCCCACGGCCGCTCGTCCGTCATCGCATTCATCGCCGCCTCGTCACACCCCGCGAGAATGCCGCACCGCACGATGTTCGTCGCCTGGACGAGGTCGATGACGCCGGCCCCCGTCGTGCGCTGTCCCGGCGGGCCGTCCACGAACGACGAGGTCAGGGTGCCGTCGAGAATGCGGTTCCAGTCGGGCACAGTGAGCAGGTCCTGCATCACCCGCTCGATCGCCGCGTCGGCGGCATAGAGCGTCTCGGACCCCGCGCGATGATTGCCTGAGATCTTCGTCTCGGTGACGGTCACCAGCGTCAACGCGACGCCGAGCGCCGTCAGCAGCAGCATCGTCATCAGCGCGACGACGAGCGCCATGCCGCGCTCGCCGGCGCAGCGGTTCCGGAACGTGGACGGAGAAGGATGTGGCTGCATGTCAGCGCCCCAGGTTCATGTTGCGCGGCGTCACGTCGAACCGGATCTCCTGGTCGGGAATCTGCCCGGCCGTCCGTACGGCACTCCCGCCGTAGTGGAACAGCGGCCCCGCCGGACCGCGCATCCAGGGCTTCGAGACCTGCACGCGGAGTGTCGCGCGGATGCGCCGTATGCGCAGCAGATCCGCGTCGAATCGGCTTATCTTCGAGGCATCCGGACACCAGGGACCGTCGGTGAGCATGGCCTGCGTCAGCCTCACTTGCCCGAGACCGCCGCCATTCAGCACCGGAAGCCGAGGAACGTGCCGGCCATCGACCACGGTGAACACGCAGTTCTCGCCTGCGCCCCACGAGTCCGTGCCGACATCAGTGCCGAGCACCGGCGGCTTGGGCCCGTAGGTCGTCCACGGTCCAGGGCCACTGAGCGGCTTGTTGGGAATGAGCTGGGGCGGGCTCGGGTCTCCCCAGTACTCGAATTCCAGCTTCACGACGTCGTCGACGACAGGTACCGGCGGATCCCATCCGTCGTCGTACATGAGCTGGTACGTCTTGGTGGCATTGTCGGTGTTCAGGTAGTACGTCACGCTCTTGATCTGCGTGACGTTCGCTCCAGCCTCGTACCCGATCGTGAACTGCTGGCCACGGTGCTGCAGGTGCGCCGCCGCATCCTGCACGTGCGTGACGGTGAACACGTCCCAGTTGCCGCTCGCGTCGAAAATGATCAACCGCATCCCGACCTCGAACCCGCACAGCTGGTTCTGCTTGTTGCCGGGGCAGTTGGACTGCGGGTTCACCTTGATTTCCGCCGAATTCGGCGGCATCCCGTCCGAGATCGTCGTTTGCGACGGCGTGGGGGGCACGTACAACAGGCTGATGGTGTCGGGGCGGTAGTACACGCCGCTTTCCGGATCGGGATTGTCGCCGGTGGCGCGGTACGGCATCACCGGCGCCATGAAGTTGTAGAGACCACCAGCGTTCGGGCCGGTGTAAGTACCTGCGCCCGCCATGACCAGGTCCTTCTGCAGCGTGTCGATGCCGACACGCATCCGCTGCTGCATGTCGGACACTTCGGGCTGGGTGTTGAACGCGCCCGACGCGGGGTTCAGGATGTCGAACATGGCGCCCGTCACGACGACCATGATGAGCGTCGCGATGAGCATCTCGATCATCGTGAAGCCCGCCTCGGAGCGGAGCCGGCGCCGCCGCTGGATGGAGGTCATTGCGATTTCCTCGTCTTGACCGTGGCCACGCGCGCCTCCTGGCCGAGCCGGCCGACGCGGCCCTCGTCGGCCGCGCCGCGGTCGCGGATGGGACCGACGAGCACCTGGATGATGATCGTGTTGTTCGGGTTCGTCGGGAGCGGCTCCACCGACCAGCGCCGGAAGTAGAGCGCCGACGCGGGCGGGATGGCATCCGAGCCGACGATCCGGCCGTTGCGATCGATGTAGTCAACCCATCCCGGCGTGTTCTGCTGCAACGCGGTGCCGGGAGACGGCGTGAGACCCGTGCCGCCAACGGGCGCCTCCGGATCCACCGCCGTGTTGGTTGTGGTGTCGGTCAGCGGGAGGCCCAGAGGATCGAACCCCCAGGCGAGCGCGCGAAGCTGTTCGAGCTTCTGCTCCGCCAGCACCGTCGCGAAGGTCGTGTTCTTCGCCGCCGTGTTGGCGCTGATGGCCATCGCGAAGAGCTGCGCCAGCGCCAGGAGCGCCGACGTCGTGATGCCGATGGCGACGACCACCTCCGCCAGCGAGAAGCCGCGGTCGTTACTTGAGCTGAATTTTGCCAAGGCCGTTCACCGTGATGGTTTTGACCGTCGCGCCCTTCGTGAGCGTGATGGCCGTTCCAGTTCCAGCCACCAGGGGCCACGGGGTGATCGAGCCCGATGGCATGTGCACACTGCCGTCGGGCCAGAACTCGAGCGGCGTCGTCGCGCCGAAGGAGACCGACGGGTGGATCCGCCGCAGCGGACCGTCGTGGTTTGGCACCGTGAGCGGGTTGTTGTCCCCGGCGCCCGGCGGGTACGCGGACTCCTGGCACCGGTTGGCGGCATCGTCGGCAGCGGCGGGGATCGAAGGCGTGCCGATGAGCTCGACCATCCGGAACTCGCGGGCGCTTGGGCAGTTGAATCGCACGCGGATCGCGCGGTTGGCCGTCACGGCCTTCAAGCGCGCGGTCTGCAGCTCGCGCTCGACTTCGCGTGCGGCCTGGCCGAGGCGCATCCCATCGGCGGCGTCCTTCAGTGCCGGCACCGCCATGCCCGCAATAATCGCGAACACGACCATCACGCCCATCAGCTCGACGAGCGTGAATCCGCCCTCGTCTCCGGCACGGCGGTGAGCATGTCTCTTGAGCACGGCCCGGACAGGGCAACGGCTGGGCCAGAATCGCCCCTTTGTCGGGGCGATGTCGGTAAAAGCCTTGAAGCTCTATGACTTACGGCTCCAGATCCGGCCCTGATCCCCGTCGCGGCCAGGACGGGCATGGGTCGATCTGAGACACGAACTTACAGGTGCGAAATCAGGCGGGGAGCCGATCGCCGATGTGATGTTTCCATGCCAGATCGTCGCGACCCGGCGCATCGGATCGGAAATGCGCGCCGCGACTCTCGTCGCGCCGCAGGGCGGCCCGCGCGATGAGGAAGGCGACCGTGACGAGGCTCTCGAGGCGGCACAGCCGGCGTTCAAGCGGCTGCGCGGAGCCGGCCGCGAGCGACACCGCTCGCCACCACGGGCCGAGGGCCTCCACGGCGGCTTCCAAACCCGCTCGATCGCGGAGCATCCCCACCTGCCGCCACATCAGGTCGCGGACCTGTGCTTCCGATGGGATCGCGCCCGGCGCCGGACGCGGAAGATCGCAGGTGCGCGCAGTCCTGAGCGCCGCGGCGCAGCGCGGCTGCATCATCGCCACAGCCGCCCGGGCGCCGAAGACGAGCCCTTCGAGGAGCGAATTGCTGGCAAGACGGTTGGCGCCGTGCACACCGGTGCACGCCACTTCGCCGGCCGCAAACAAGCCGGGCACCGAGGTCCGGCCGTCGAGGTCGGTCGCGACACCGCCCATCATGTAATGCGCCGCGGGGCTCACCGGGATGCGATCGCGCGCGAGATCGAGGCCGGCGCGCCGACAGGCGGCGGCGATCGTCGGAAAACGCCGCACGACGTACTCCGGGTCGAGGTGCTCGAGCACGAGGTAGACGTGCGCACCGGTGCGCGCGGCTTCGCGAACCATCGCCCGTGCCACCAGGTCGCGCGAGGCGAGATCGCCGGCCGTCTCGTAGCGGTCCATGAAGCGCTCGCCTGCGTGGTTCACAAGGGTGGCGCCCTCCCCTCGCAGGGCTTCGGAGAGCAGGAACCGGGGCACGCCAGGGGCGCTCATGACGGTCGGATGGAACTGCACGAACTCGAGGTCCGACACCTGCGCGCCGGCCCGGAGGGCGACGGCGATGCCATCGCCCGTCGCAATCCCGGGATTGGTGGTCTCGCGAAAGACCTGGCCGGCGCCGCCCGTGGCGAGGAGCGTGGCGCGCGCGGCAGCCACGCGCTGCACACCATGGCCATCGAGGAAGGTGGCGCCCGCGCACGCCCCGTCGGGCACCAGCACGTCCGTCACCAGCGCGTCGTCGAGGACCCGGATGCGCGGATTCGCGGCCACGCGGTTCCACAAGACGCGGGCGATCTCGCGTCCCGTGGCGTCGCGCGCGTGAAGCACGCGGCGCACGCTGTGCGCTCCTTCGCGCCCGAGCGCCGGCTGTCCTCCTGGGTCGCGATCGAACGCCGCGCCCCACTCGATGAGCTCGCGCACATAGCCTGGACCTTCGCCCACGAGCACATGCACGGCGTCCTCGTCGCAGAGGCCGTCGCCGGCGGCGAGCGTATCGCGCGCGTGCAGCGCCGGGGAGTCATCGGGCCCGAGCGCCGCGGCTATGCCGCCTTGCGCGTAGCCCGTATTGCTTTCGCCCGGTTCCGCCTTGGTGAGCACGATCACGTCGCCGGCATCGGCGAGGGCACTCGCGGCCCGCAGGCCGGCGATGCCGCTGCCGACGACCAGGAAATCGCCGCTGACGTTCACCGGAGGTATCCTATCAAGGCACCGCGGATCGTGGGCTGCGGATGGCGGATCGATCATGCTCAACACTCAGCGCGACACCCCTGTGCGGCTCGACGTGCGTGCGGGGTCTCGTCCGTCGACGCTCTGGATCGGGGAAGGGGTCAGCACCCGGCTGCCGTCGCTGCTCGACGAGGCCCGTATCGGCGCGCGGCGCTTCGTCGTCTCGAACCCGACCGTCTGGAAGCTGCACGGCCCGGCGCTTCAGCGAATCTCGGCCGCGGAGCCCATCCTCATCCCGGACGGGGAGCGGTACAAGACCCTCCAGACGACCGCGCGCATCTACGATGCGCTCATCCGCGCCGAGGCGGATCGTGCTTGCGCCATTGTCGCGGCCGGCGGCGGCGTCGTCGGAGACGTGGCGGGATTCGCCGCGGCCACCTATCTGCGGGGCATCACGCTGGTGCAGGTGCCGACGACGCTGCTGGCCCAGGTCGACAGCTCCATCGGCGGGAAGGTCGGCGTCAACCATCAGCTCGGCAAGAACCTGATCGGGGCGTTCCACCAGGCGGCCCTCGTCGCCATCGATCCGCTGCTGCTGAAGACGCTGCCGCGGCGTGAGTTCCGATCGGGGTTGTACGAGGTGGTGAAGTACGGGATGATCGCCAGCCGGACGCTCTTCGACCGGGTCGCGCACGACTCGAAGGCCATCTTCGCGCGCGAGCCGGAGGTGCTCCTTCCCGCCATCGCCGAGTCGTGCCGCATCAAGGCGGACGTGGTCGCCTCCGACGAGCGCGAGTCGGGACCGCGGCGCGTGTTGAACTACGGGCACACGATCGGGCACGCCCTCGAGGCCGTCACGAAGTACCGGCGATTCCGTCACGGGGAGGCGATCGCCTACGGGATGCTGGCGGCCGCGGACCTCGCCACCGCGCGCGGCGCGCTCGCACCGATCGAGCGGCAGGCGCTGGCCGATCTGATTGCGCTCCTCGGACCGCTGCCGGCCATCAACGACCTCTCGGCGGCACAGGTCCTGGAGGCGATCCGCCGGGACAAGAAGGTCGTCGGCGGCCGCCTGCACTTCGTGATCGCGATTGCCATCGGCGCAACCACCATCGTCGATGATGTGACGGGTGAGGAGCTGACGGCGGTGCTTCGCGCGATGGGGCTGAAGCCTTAGGACTCCGGAATCCCGTATTCTTTCAGCTTCTGGACGAGCGACTTGTAGCTGATTTGCAGGATGTCGGCGGCCCGCTGGCGGTTGTCGCCGGAATCGCGGACGGCCCGCTCGATCTTCCGCTTCTCGACTTCCGCGGTGACGCGTCCCATCACCTCGTGCAGCGTGCCGTCCAGGTCGATCTGATCCCACGGGTTGAGGGGCGGCGGCGCAGCGCCCGGCGGACGGGCCGAGAGGCTCAGGTGGCGCGGCTGAATCGCCTCGCCCTCGCAGAGGATCACCGCGCGCTCGATGCAGTTCTGCAGCTCCCGCACGTTGCCCGGCCAGGCATACGCCTTCAGCTCCTCGACCGCCGCAAGCGACAGCGCCAGTGACTTCTTCTTCATGTCGCGGCAGAACCGCTCGACAAACGTCGTCGCCAGCAGCGGGATGTCGTCGGCCCGCTCGCGCAGGGGCGGAATGGTGATCGGGAACACCGAGAGGCGGAAGTACAAGTCCTCGCGGAACAGGCGAGCCGCCACGCTCTGCTTGAGATTCCTGTTGGTCGCGGCCACGACGCGCACGTCCACATGCAGCGACTGCGTGCCGCCGACGCGCTCGAAGCACCGTTCCTCCAGCGCGCGCAGGATCTTCGACTGCAGACCGAGCGGCATCTCGCCGATCTCGTCCAGGAAGAGCGTTCCCCGGTGCGCCACCTCGAAGCGCCCGGGTTTGCGGGTGTTGGCGCCGGTGAAGGCCCCCTTCTCGTAGCCGAAGAGCTCGGTCTCCAGGAGATTGTCCGGAATGGCCGCGCAGTTGATGGCGACAAACGGTCCGTCGGCGCGCGGGCTCAAGGCGTGCAGCGAGCGCGCGAAGAGCTCCTTCCCCGTGCCGCTCTCGCCCTCGAGGAGGACCGTCGCGTCGGTGCCCGCTGCGCGGTGCAGTTGCTGCGTCACCTGCCGCAGCTTGGGATCGTCGCCGATGATGCGCGGCGCGCCACGCCGGGCCGCCATCTCCTCCTTCAGGAGGAAGTACTCCGTGAGCATCCTGCGCTGCGCGATCGCGCGCTCCACGAGCAGCAGCAGATGATCGGGATCGACCGGCTTGGCGAGGAAGTCGAGCGCGCCTTCCTTCATCGCCGTCACGGCGTCCTGGATGCTCCCATACGCGGTCATGACGATGACCGGGAGCTCCGGATCGAGCTCCTTCGCCGCCTTCAGCACGCCGAAGCCGTCGCCGGCCGGCAGCCGCAGGTCGGTCAGCACGACGGCCGGCCGTGCTTCGCGAAGGGCCTCCACGGCCTCCGCTTCGTCACGCGCCTCGACGACGACGTGGCCCTGCGCTTCGAGCGCATGCCGCAGCATCGCGCGAAGCGAAGCCTTGTCTTCGACGAGCAGGACTGGAAAAGTGGACGGGGACGGGGATGCGGATATTCTCGTGGCGGATGCTCGATCCCGACTCGTCATCGGAGGTCCGCTTACCGCCTACCGCAACCAGCCGGGAGGCACGCCGGCCTTGCGCGCCTCTTCCTCGATGTCTCGAATCGCCTGCTCGTAGTCGGCGATTTCCTTGGTGACACGGTCGAGCTCGGCGATCGCTTTCTGGCGGTTGTTGGAGAGGACCGCGCGCTGCGCCGGATCGTCGCGCGCGGTGAAATCAGCGGTCAAGGCGTTGATACGGCTCTGGAGCGCCTCCTGGAAGGTCTTCGCCCGATCGAGGGCCTCGCGGGCCTGTGTGATACGGCCGCGCCAGTAATTCTCGTCCTTGCGTTCCTCGTCCGGTGCACCCGGCGTGGGCGTGGGCTGAGCCGCGGGCACGGGGACGGCCGCAGCCGCCGATGGCGCCGGCGCCGTGTCACCGGGGCCGCCCAGGCTCTCGTTCGTATAGACCTTGCCAGGCCGTGTCACACCCTTGCGCCGCGCTTCCTCCTTCTTCGCCACCTCCCCGAGCGACTGCGCAACGAGGGAGGAGGCCGACCCGGCCATGAGGGCGGCGACGACCACGATGACGGCGTGCTGCATGAGTGTAGTGTAGGCCCCGCTCTGTTATCGGCGGCACGGCCGGCCTTCGCCAGTGCGGGCGCCGGGCGCCCCCCTCCACGGGGTCGCTACCGCAGCTCGTGCCATGACAGCCGTCGCAGCGTGTCCCCGTCGCGCCTGACCACGACCTGGACTTCCCGTCGCAGGCCGCCCGGCGTATAGGCATGCGCCAGCGCGGCAAGCGCGTCAGGTCCCGAGTCCACGGCCGGCGCAACCCACACGATCACATACGCGTTCGAGGTCACCCCCTCGAGCCGCACGAGGTCGCGCAACGCGCCGTACGCATGGAGCCGCCACCCCGGGTTGTGCGCCGCCTGCGTGAGATCGATGGCACCTGCCGGTGTATCGCGCATGCCGGCCGGCACGCCGTCGGCGAACCGCGACGTGACGGCGCCTGCAAACAATCCGCTCCAGTCGCTGATGGCACCCACCTCGCTCAGCACCAGCTCGACGGCCGCGTCTGCGGCGTGCAGCGCCTCGGCCCCGGCCCGGTGGCTGATGGAGATGCGTGTCTCGGCCGCGGCGAGGAGCGCCAGAGCCGTGCCGAGGATCACGAGCAGCAACAACGCCATCAGCGCCGCCACGAGCGCGACACCGGATTCGTCCAACGCGCTCCGCATCTCAGCGCTCCAGGTCCAGGTTCCTCGGCGACACATCGAAGGTCAGCTCCTGGTCAGGAATGGAGCGCGACGGCGCGCCAGTCCCGGGATTCATGAACAGACGGGATGCCGGGCCACGGAGCCACGCCGCCCCGGCCTGCACGCGCACAGTCACACGGATTCTCCGGATGCGGAGCAAGTCGGCGTCGAAGCGCCCCGGGTGCACATCGTCGGGAAGCCATGGTCCATCGGTGAACGTGGCGGGGTCGAGCTCGGCCGGCCCCTCCGCGAAGTACCCGAACTCGAGCTTCACTACGTGGTCGGCGACCGGCAGGTCCGTCACCGCGCCGTCGTAGTGCATCAACTCGCAGGTCCCGGCGAGGGCGTCGGCCCTCAGGTAGTAGGTATGTCTCGAGAGCTCCGCGACCGCACCGGGTGGAACGTAGATCACGCTGATGACATCGCGGCGAAACGTGCCAGGGGGATCCGGGTTCTCGGCGCCGGCCCGATACGGCATCACCGGCGCGAGGTGCCGGTTGAGCGGACCGGCCATCGCCCCCGCCGAGGGGCCCGCGCCCGCCATGGCCAGCTCTCGCTGGAGCGCCCAGACGCTCACCCGCAACCGCTGCTGAAGGTCCGCCACCTCCGGCTGGGTGTCGAAGAAGGCGAGCGCCCGGTTCACCACGCCGGCAACCGCGCTCAACATCGTCACGACGAGCAGCGTCGCGATCAACACCTCGACGGCCGAGAATCCCCTCATGGCGCCGCTCCGCGAACGATTGCCGTCACGCGAGCCGCAGAACCACCTCCGCTCGCCGGGACAACCGCCTGCACACGCACCTGCAGCACGAATGCATTCGGGGCAGCAGGGACGGGTTGGACCGTCCAGGTCCGGCGATAGATGGTGCCGCTTCGGCTGTCGCCGCTGACGACGATGCCGCGCTCGCCGATGGCATCGGTCGATCCGGCGAGGTCGCGAGTCGCCCGAAGCTCCTCGATCTTCTGCTCCGCGAGGACCGTGGCATGGGTCACGTGTCTTGCGGCAACGCCGGCCGCTGCAGCGGCAGCCATCACATGAGCGAGCGCGAGAAGACCCGTGGCCAGGAGCCCAGCGGCCACGACGGCTTCGACAAGCGAGAACCCGCGCGCCTCGCGCATGGCATCGGCTGAGCAATGCGTGCGCCAACGAGCCAGCCGGCGGAAATCGGCCCGTTTTTCACGGCGCGGGGGCGGTGCCGCAGCCGCGTGTCAACTCAGGTTGGCGCGGCCTCGATCGCGTGCAGGGGGAGGGTCACGTGCACGCGAGCGCCGCCGGTGGCGGAGCGTCCGATGCTCACCCGGCCGTTGTGGGTGACGACGATCTTCTGCACGAGCGCCAGGCCGAGCCCGGTGCCCTGCGGCTTGGTCGTGAAGAAGGGGGCGAAGACCTTTTCGGTGTGGCCGGCCGGAATGCCGGGCCCGTTGTCCTCGATCACCACGTGCGCCAGCCCGCGGGACGCATCGATGGATCCGGAAACGGTCACGTGTGGCGGCACGCCTCCGCCCTCGCAGGCCTCGACGGCGTTCCGCAACAGGTTGCTGAAGGCCTGCCGCAGCAGCACGTCATCGGCGGCGATGGTGGCGAAGCGGCCCTGAACTTCCAGCCGGCACCGATGGCCGCCTGGCGGCATCACATCCTCCGACGCGCGCTGCAGTACGTCGTGCAGATCGACGGGATGGAACGTCACCTGCTCGGGCCGCGCGAAGCTCAGGAAATTGGTCACTACTTTCTCGAGCGAGTCGGTCTCCTGCCGAATCCCCTCCACATACGACCCGTACGGCGCCGGCAGCGCCGTCGGATCGATCAGGCGTCCGTACCCGTGAATCGTCGCAAGCCCGTTGCGGAACTCGTGCGCGAGGCCGGCGGTGAGCTCGCCGAGCCGCGCGAGCGTCACCTTCAGCCGGAGCTGTTCCTCGAGCTCGACGACGTTGGTCAGATCCTGGAAGAGGCAGATCACGCCGTGCGGTCCCACGTCCGCCGACCCGAACAACGAGACCGTGACGCCGAGGTGCACGGTCCGCTGCGGCCGCTCGATACGGAGGGCGCGCCTCAGAATCGGCCGGCCCGTCGTCATGCACTCGTCGATCGCGTCGGCGACGGGCGCGGCCTCGGCCAAAAGCTCACGGTACCCGTGCGGGAGGGGTCTCTCGGTTGCGCGAAGGAGGCGCCGGCCCGCGGGGTTCAGGATCTGCACGGTCCCGTCGGCGCCGACGACGAGGAGCCCCGCGGTGAGGCTGGCGACGATCTGCTCGCTCAGATGCTCCGAGGCGTGGGCGCGCGCGCTCATCGCCTGCTCCTGCGCCTTGAGCTTCTGCAGTGCCTCCTGCATCGCCGACGCGACGAACACCCGCTCGGTGTGGCCTTCGCGCAGGCGATGCCGCGCGTCGCGCGCCGCACGGGCGAAGCGCAGCAGGGCGAAGACCAGGACCACCATCATCAGCACGGCGAGCACACCGGTCAGCAGAACGAGCGCGTAGCCGGTGGAGCTCATGGGCTCAGTAGTGAGAGAGGTACCAGGCGAGCATCGCGTCGCCGCGGATGGCCGCCACGACCGCGCCGGCGGCGAGGAACGTGCCGAACGGCAGCGCGAACCTCCGGCCGTACCCGGCGGCCAGGAACCCGAGCCCCACGACCGATCCGGCGAAGGAGGCGAGCACGAGCGTCAGCAGCATCAGCTTCCACCCGAGAAACGCGCCGATCATCGCGAGCATCTTCACGTCGCCCATGCCGAGCCCCTCTTCGCCCCGCAGGCGGAAGTAGGCCTCGGCAATCGCGTACGGCACGGCGCCGCCGAGAACGATGCCGATGAGCGAGTCCACCCACCCGGGCGGGACGAATACGCTGAAGAGCAAGCCGATGACAATGCCCGACAGCGTGATGACGTTCGGCAGGAGCTGGTACTCCAGGTCGATCGCGAAGAGGACGATGAGCGAGCAGGCGAACACGAGACGTGAGAGCCCGAGCGGCGTCGGACCGTATAGCGTGAACAGGGCGGCAAATACGATGGCCGTGCACAGTTCGACGATCGGGTACATCCAGGAGATGCGCTCGCCGCACATCCTGCAGCGGGCACGCAGGAGCACCCAGCTCACGACCGGCACGTTCTCGTACCACGCGAGGGCACGCCCGCACCGCGGGCAGCGCGACGCGGGCCACACGATCGATTCCTTCCGCGGCAGCCGGAAAATGCAGACGTTCAGGAAGCTGCCGACCAGAAGGCCGAACAGCGCGGCGATCCACGGAGCGGCGTCAGGGCTCACTGGGCGCAGGACGCTCTGGAAGCGGGTAGAGGCGCGAGGAGGGGGAAACCGTCACATTGCCCCACTCTTCGATCACGAACGGCGTGCCCGCCGGATCCAGCGGCACGCCCCGGACAAGGCCCGAGTGGACGAGGTCTTCCCACGTCGAGGGCGGGCGGCCGTGCCCGAGCGCAAACGTCGTGACGATCTGCTCGAGCGCGTCGATGGCGGTGTAGGCCTCGACCTGCAGCAGCCGGAACACGGCCGTCTCGCGCATCCAGTCGGATTCCGCCGTGTCGATCATCTGCTGCCAGAGCCGGCGGGAGGCTTCGAGGTCGCCGCCCTCGGCCCGCGTGGTCGCCTCGAGGGCCACGACCCAGGCGGGCGCATCCGGCAGCGACGCAGCACGCCTGAACCACTCGGCCGCCGCCTGATAGTCGCGGCGGTACCAGTAGTGAATGAATCCTGCCTGCTGGGCCAGCCGCCAAGCCGTCGGCTGGAACTCCATCGCGCGCGCCAGCAGCGTCACGGCGAGATCGGGCCGCCCGGCTCCACCCGGGAACGGCTCGGCGAGGAAGAAGGAGCCGAAGTAGTAGGCGGCGGTGAAATACGGATCGAGCGAGGTCGTGAGGTCGAGGAGCGGATAGAGCAGGTCGTATCGCCGCTCGCCCATCTCGGCGCGCCGCTGTCCCCCGTAATGCTGAATCACGCGCATCCAGTAGACGTCGGCGACGAGGGCGTCGTAGGAAAGAGCGGCGCGGTCGAGGAACGTCGCCGATCGCACGTAGAGCTCCCCGCTCTCGAGCGCGCCAACCGGGCGCCGGCCGTCGAGCCGCGCCTGCACCACGCCCGCGGCGCCGATGAGCGGCGCGATGAGGACGAGCAGGAAGGCGGCGGCGCGTCGCATCACTTGAAGTCCCGGCGCGAGAAGACGAGCATCGCGGCGGCCAGGAGCGCCGAGGCGTAGATCGCGACGTAGCCGAGGCCCGACGCCACGTAGCTCCACTCGACGGGCCGGCCGTGCACGACCGCGGCCTTCACGTCGAGGACGGAGAAGTTGGGCAGGATGTACGCGACGGCGTTACAGAGGGCCGCCGCGACCGGCGACTCCACGATGCTGCCGAACTCCCGGAGATCGGCGCCAAAGTGCCCGGCGACGTAGAGCGCGAAGCTGAGCGCCGCCGAGAGAAACGGCGTCGAGAAGGTCGAGAAGAAGAGCGCGATGGCGGTGACGAGGCCGAACTGCGCCACGATGAGGACGATCGCCTTCATCAGGCCGGGATCGAGCGCCGGCACCGCCCACACCTTGCGGGCCTCCTCGCTGAAGGTCTGCGCGATGCCCCAGAGGACCGCATAATAGGCGACGGTCATGATGGCGACGTTGATCCCGAGCGTCAGCATCAGGCCGGCGTACTTGCCGAGAATGAATTCGTGGCGCTCGACCGGCTTGACGAGCAGCGCGTATACGCTGCGCCGCTCGAGCTCCTTCGCGACCAGGCCGACGCCGATGAAGATGGCGATGAACAGGCCGAACACCGACATCGCGGCCAGTCCGAGATCCTTCACGATCTTGACGTCCTGGCCGGCCGTGAGCTGGCCGATGAGGTACGACACGGCAATCAGCAGCACGGCGAAGGCGAGCAGGTTGTACAGCACCTTGTCGCGGACCGACTCCTTGAAGACGTGCGTCGCCACGAGGGCGATCGTGCGGGGGCGCATGGTCATCAGCTCGCCCGCTCCCCGCAGCTGTCCGCGTCGAGGGCGCGCGCGCCGCTCACGTGCTCCAGGAACACGTCCTCGAGCGTCTGGCGCACGGGGTTGATCGACACGAGCCGGGCGCCGCCGATGGCCAGCTCGCTCATGACGCGCTCCGGCGAGAGATCCGCCGGGAGCTGGATCTCGTGACGAGTGCCGCCCAGGCGGGTCACGCTCCGTGCCACGTCGCGCAGCCGCTCCACGGCGGCCTCGGGCAGGTCGGATACCACGAGCTCCCAGCCGCGCACCTGGAAGTCGACCATCTCCGCCAGGCTGCCGGTGGCCACGAGACGCCCGCGCGCGAGGATGGCGACCCTGTGGCACAGCACCTCGGCGTCGGAGAGCACGTGCGACGAGAAGAACACCGTGCAGCCGCGATTCCGGAGCTGCAGGATCAGCTCCCGCACCTGGCGGCGTCCGATGGGATCGAGACCCGACATCGGCTCGTCGAGGAAGACCACGTCCGGATCGTTCAAGAGCGCCTGCGCCAGACCGACGCGCTGCACCATTCCCTTCGAGAACCGCCGCAACTGAAGCCGGCGCTCGGGACCGATGCCGACCTCGTCCAGCACCCTTGCGACGCGCGTCCGCCGCTCCCCCGGCGAGTACCCGAAGAGTGCCGCGAAGTAGGTCAGCACCTCCTCGGCCGTGAGGTTGTCGTAGAAGTACGGGTTCTCGGGAAGAAAGCCGATGCGGCGGCGCACCTCGAGATCGCCCGCCGGCCGGCCGAGAATCTCGGCCCGCCCGGCGCTGGGATAGATCAGCCGCATCAGCAGCTTGAGGGTCGTGCTCTTGCCGGCACCGTTGGGGCCGAGGAATCCGAACACCTCCCCCCGCGCGACTTCGAGGGTGAGGGCGTCGAGGGCGAGCCGTGGCTTCGGACGCCAGAACCCGACGGGATAGTACTTGGTGAGGCCTTCCGTCCTGATCGCAGCCATCCGTTACTGCCGTGCGGCGGTGCTCCTTTTCAGCTCGTATGCGATGGCGGCGTCGAAGAACTGGGGACGAAGCCCGCCCTCGATCTTGACGCCGTTGATGAAGAAGGTCGGCGTCCGGTTCACGCCCAGTTGCCGCCCCTGGGCGGCGTCGGCTCGGACCTGCTCGAGCACTTTCGGATACTGTGCATCGAAGTCGGTGACGCCCGCCACCTGCCGCACGCCTTGCCGCACGAGATCGGGAGACATCGACGCCTGGTTGTCGAAGAGCCAGCTCTCCATCGCATCGGCGCGGTTGCGGTTCCTCGCCATGCGCACCGCCGCGGCCGCCTCGCAACCGGCCACGTGTACGCCGCCGGTATTGCACTCGGCCTCGAGCGGGAAATCCTTGCTGACGTACTTCACCTTGCCGGGATGCTGCGCCTGGTACCGCTCGAGGATCGGCTTGTACTCGGTATACGTCTGCCGGCACGGCGGGCACTGATAATCGTTGAACTTCACAATCACCACCGCCGCCCCATCGTCGGCCACCATGACCGGCACGCGGGGCTGCGCAGCCATCCACCTCTCGAACTCGACGAGCTGCGACTCCTGGACGGCGGGCAGGACGGCTGGCGCGGCAGCCGAGGGGGCGGCGGCCGGCGCCGCGGGCGCCGGCCGCGGGAAGAACGCAATGGCCGACGCCGCGCCGACCAGGTAGACGCAGGCGATCGTCAGCGCCACGGGGCTCTTGAGCAGCCGGCGGAGATCGGCGGCCAGCCGTCCGGGCACAAAGCGCATCGCCGACTGCGAGGCGGCACCGGAGATGACGAACACCCCGATGACGGCGACATAGGTGACCGCACAGAGCACACAGAGCGTCTTCAGCACGAAAAAGGAGGCATAGGCCATGTAGAGCACCACCGCGAGAGCCGCAGTTGACAGCACGAACAAGTACGAGGATGTCTCGCTGGCCGGCGGCGCGGGCGCGGCGGCCGGAGCGCGTCCCCGTCGTGCCTCGGCCGGACCGAGTGCGACGGCTGGCGCCGGGCGATCGACCCACGCCAGCAGCAGCACGAGCAGAAACCAGAGCAGGCCCGCCAGCGCCACCGGGACCCCGAGCACCGTGCCATATACGCTCTGGTAGACGCTCTCGCAGTTCACCGTGGCGCTGATGTCGCAGAAGCTCGTATAGCCCGGGTTCCGCAGCAGTTGATAGTGGACGTAAGTCGACGCGCCCGTGGCCGCGAGGCCGCCCAGGGCGAACAGAAGCACGAGCAGGCGGTGGCGGGAGGACATTGGTCGATCTTATTCGGATTCCGGATTCTCATTCGGATTCGGGATTCTCAGCGGAACTCGAGCTCCCTGGATTGCCGAGTTCCCGGAATCAGAATGGGAATCCGGATTACCAATCGGAATCAGAATTGTAGTCGGAATCAAGAATAGGAATCCCGAATTCCCGTGCCAATCGCCGCCTACTGCAGCACGGTGACGTTGCCGCCGATGACCGGGGGGTCCGCGATCGGCGCGCCGGTGATGTCCTGGAAGAGCGTGCCGGGCTCGCGCAGCGCAAATGATCGCCGGCCCGACGAGCCGGCGCTGATGGGCATGGCGGTCGTGAAGAACGCGCTCTGCCCCCCGGCGCACATCCCGGCGCCCGAACCGGCCGGGACGCCCCCGGCGCCGACCGCGAGCGTGAACTGGTAGCCGCTCTTGAGCGGCGTCACGCCCGTCAGCGGCTCGGGCAGATACCGGTTGCTGGACAGTGTGGTGAACGTCACCGCGTATCCGCCGCATGCCGCCTGGTAGGCGATGTTGGCGCTCGAGGTCGAACGGACCGTCGAGATGGCGGAGGCTTCGTTGGCCGACAGCCGCGACCGGAGCAGCCCCGGGATGGTCATCGCGGCGAGAATGGCCAGGATGGCGATGACGACCAGCAGCTCGATCAGCGTGAATCCACGTTCGTTGCTGGGGGTCATGGGCGTGAGTGCGCGTCCGGGGAGCTGACGCTCCCCGGACAGCATTGGAACGTTACTGCAGGATCGTGACGTTGCCGCCGACGACCGGCTGCGGGTCCGCGTCCACGATGGCCGCGTTCGTGGTGTCGACGAAGATCGTGCCGAGCTCGCGGATCGCGAACGTGCGCTGGCCGCTCGTGCCGAACACGATCGGACGGCCCATCGCGAAGAAGGTCACACGGCCGCCGGCGCACATGCCGACGTTCGATCCGCCGGGACCCGCCGGAAGCCCGTCGCCGAGCGTGAAGTTGTAACCGCTCTTCGCGATGGGCTGCAACGCGTTGAACTCGCCGGGGAGGAAGCGGTTCGCCGGATCCGCCAGCCCCGCCGCGCCCTGGAACGCGATCGAGTAGCCGCCGCACGACGAGAAGTACGAGAGGTTGCCGCTGTGGATCGACCGCATCGATCCGATCGCCGACGCCTCGTTGCCCGACGCGCGCGCGCGCAGCAGGCCCGGCACCGCGATGGCCGCGATGATGCCGATGATCGCCACCACGATCAGCAGCTCGATGAGGGTGAAGCCCTCGCTGTTCCGCATCTTCTTCACAGTGATACTCCTTGAGAGCGCTCGGGCCGGTCAGGCCCGACCTACCTGGTTGCGTGTCGCCGCTCCGACCACGGCGCCTCGTGCCCTCGACGTTGCTCGGGCCACCCCGAGCCCTGTCGCGGGATGAACGGTTCAGGTAGCGAGCAACCACGGTGCCAACCTGAACCGCTCCAGGAGCGTATCTGATAAGACGCTTGCGATGAGGGCTTTAGCCGGTTCCGCCGAACGGTCCACACGACCGGCCGAACCCTTCCAGGGTATGGGGGCTGACACAAAACGTCAACCCTGGCAGCCAATTGTTGTCACGCCGACGAGAATCGTTATTTCAGGTTGTATTTCTTCACGTAGTACCGGAACGACCGGAAGCTCATACCCAGGAGGTCGGCCGCCTTCACCTGCACGCCGCCCGCACGTTTCAGCGCTTGCGCAATGTAGTCCCGCTCGATGGCCTTGACGTGCTGCTCGAGGTCGAAGCCCCCGTCTGGAAGGTGGCCGTTGGCCGCCGGCGCCGGCGGTCGTGCCCCGACGTATCCGGCGATCGTCTCCGGCAGCAGCGCCTCGTGCGTCTCGAGCGCCACGCCGCGTTCCATCAGGTTCTCCAGCTCGCGGACGTTCCCCGGCCAGGCGTGCTCCTGCAGGAGCGCCATCGCCTCGGCCGTGATCGTGCGGACCGGCTTTCCCATCGCGTCGGCGAACTTCGCCAGGAAGTGCTCCGCCAGGAGCGGGATGTCCTCCCGCCGCTCGCGCAGGGGCGGCAGCGGGACCGGGATGACGTTGATCCGGTAGAACAGGTCTTCCCGGAGCTTCCCCTCGGCGACGAGCTTCTGCAGATCCTGATTGGTGGCGGCGATGACGCGAATGTCCGCCTGCACCTCCTCGGTGCCGCCGAGCCTCCGGAATTTCTTGTCCTGCAGCACGCGCAGGAGCTTCACCTGCATGGTGGCGTTCATCTCGCCGATCTCGTCCAGGAAGATGGTGCCGCGCTCGGCGACTTCCATGAGCCCTTTCTTGTTCTGCTCGGCCCCGGTGAAGGCGCCGCGCACGTGCCCGAAGAGCTCCGACTCGAGGAGCGTCTCCGGCACGGCGCCGCAATTGAGGGCGACGAACGGGTGCTCGCGGCGGAGCGAATGGAAGTGAATCGCGCGGGCGACGAGCTCCTTGCCGGTCCCGGATTCGCCGGTCACGAGCACGGTGCTGCTCGTCCGCGCGATCGTCTCGATCATGCGGAAGACGCCGAGCATCGCGTCGCTGCGGCCGATGATGTGACAGAACTCGTGCGTCGTCCCGAGCACGCGCTTGAGCAGCACGTTCTCCTGGCGGAGGCGGCGCGTATCGAGATGGTGCCGCACCTTCAGCCGCAGCTCGTCCATGCTGAAAGGCTTCGTGAAGTAATCGTTGGCGCCGAGGCGCAGCGCCTCGACGGCCGTGTCGGTGGAGGCGAAGGCCGTCATCATGATGGCGATGACGTCGCGATTGAGCGCCTTCGCCGCGCGCAGCACGTCGACGCCGCTCACGTCGGCCATGCGGATGTCCGAGAGCAGGAGATCGACCGGCTCGCTTCGCAGCCGCTCGAGCGCCTCGTGGCCGTTGCGGGCGACGACCACGTCGTAGCCGTCGCGGCGCAGCACGATGCGCAGCATGTCACGCATCGACGCCTCGTCATCGACGACGAGCACGCGCAGCGCGGCGGCGGTCGCGGCCTGGGGATCCATGGCGGACGAGCTCATAGGGCGGCGGCGCCTCCCGTCGCCTGGATGGCGGCCGGGGGCTCGACGCCCGGTCTCACCGGCATCCTGACGCGCATCGTCGTGCCGCGGCCGGGCGTCGAGGACACGTGGATCGTGCCGCCGTAGTCGGTCACGATGCGGTGCACGATCGCGAGGCCGAGGCCGGTGCCCTTGTCGAACGAGCTGCTGAACGGCTGGAAGATCGTCTCCAGCTCGCCGGCCGGCATGCCGCGACCCTCGTCCTCCACGGCCAGCACCACGTCGAGGTCGCCGCCGGGCCCGGTCTCCTGCGCCACCGACAGGCGCAGGCGCCCGCCCTCGGGCATGGCGCGCAGGCTGTTGGTCGCGAGGTTCCACACGATCTGGCGGAGCTGGTGCTCGTCGGCGTCGAACCAGACGGGCGCGTCGGGGACGCCGACCTCGACGATGTGATCGTCGCGGACGTCGGAGCCGTTGCGGATGAGGAGCGCCGTATCCTGGAGCGTCTTGCGGACGTCGAGCCGGGCCACCGCGAAGCGCTGGGGCCGCGCGTAGGCGAGGAACGAGCGGATGGTGTCGTTCAGCCGCTCCGATTCGCGCAGCACGATGTCCATGAGCTGTGCCTGTTCCTCGCTGAGCGGCAGCTCCTGCCGAAGCACCTGGATCGATCCGGACATGGCGGCGAGCGGATTGCGGATCTCGTGCGCGATGCCGGCGGCCATTTCGCCGACGGCCGCGAGCCGCTGCTGGAGGCGGCCGTGCCGCTCGAGGCGGCGGACGTCGGTGACATCCTGGAACGTGAGGAGCAGCCCGAGCCGGCCGTCGGGAAACGCGAGGTTCGATACGGTGAAGCCGACTTCGATCGTGCGGCGATCGGACCGCCGATAGCGCGTGTCCAGGCGGAAGCTGCGCGCCTCGGCGAGGCTGGCGAGCCGGCTGCGGAAGAGGTCGCCGAGCTGCAGCAGCTCGCTCACGTCGCGCCCGACGGCCTCCTGCGCGGGCACGCCGGTGATGGCGGTCGCCGCGCGGTTGAAGGTCAGCACGCGGCCCCGGTCGTCGGTCGTCACCAGGCCGCTCAGCAGGTTGTCGATGACGTACGCGTTGAAGGCGCGCAAGTCGGCGATCTGGTTCGACGCGCGCTCGAGATTGACGCCCGCCGTCCGCAGCCCCTCCGCCAGCGACCCGCCGAGGAGCGCCACCGCGAAGAACCCGAAGAGATTGATGCCGACGGTGTACTGGGCGTATCGGACCGTCGGCAGGTCGAACCCGTCGCGCGGGATCAGCCACTCGGCCGAGAGCAGATTCGACGCCGCCAGATACTGCGCCGCCACGAGCCCCAGGTACAGCAGCGCGCTGAGGGCCGCCACCTGCACGGCGCCCCGGCGGAACCGCACCGTGCTCGCCGCGACGATCGCCAGCAGGTACAGCGACGAGAAGGAGCTCGTGATGCCGCCCGTGATCGCAATGAACCCGGACACGAGGATCGCATCGCACGCCAGCTGCGCGTCGATGACCCAGGGACGCCGGACCGCCATCCTGAGCGTCGCCAGGAACACGACGCTCAGGGCGTAGGTGAGGCCGATCAGGAAGAAGAACGGATCGACGGGGAGCGACCCGGGCCGGCTGATCTGGACGACGATCGCCGACCCCATCAGCAGCGTGCTGACGATGACCCGGACCGCAATCAGCGTCGAGAGACGTCCCCGCAGATCCATCGCTAGCCGGTCAGGTTGCTGATGAGCGCGAAGATCGGCATGTACATCGCGATGACGATGCCGCCGACAATGCCGCCGAGGAGCGCGATCATCATCGGCTCCAGCAGCGTCAGGAGCCCTGCCACGGCGACGTCGACCTCCTCCTCGTAGAAGTCCGCGATCTTGCCGAGCATCGTGTCGAGGGCGCCCGTCGCCTCGCCGACGCCGATCATCTGCACGACCATGGGCGGAAAGACGCCGCTGTCCTTGAGCGGCTGGGCGATCGTCTCGCCGCGCTCGATGCTCTTGCGCGTGGACTGGATCCCCTCTTCGACGACGGCGTTGCCCGAGGTCTTCGCGGTGATGTCGAGCGCCTCGAGAATCGACACGCCGGAGGCGAGGAGCGTCGAGAGGGTGCGGCAGAAGCGCGCCACGGCAATCTTGCGCAGCAGGTCGCCCATGATCGGCAGCTTCAACAGGAACGCGTCGATCATCCGCCGGCCGCCGGGCGTGCCGTAGTACGCCTTGACGCCCCAGGCGAGGGCGCCGAGGCCGATGATGAGGATCCAGCCGAACCGGACGAGGCCGTTGCTGGCCGAGATGACGACGCGTGTCGGCAGCGGCAGCTCGGCGCCAAGGCCGGCGAACAGGTTCGCGAACGTCGGGATGACCTTCCAGAGGATGACGCCGACGACCACCGCGGCGATGAGGATGACGGCGACCGGATAAATCATCGCCGACTTGACCTGGTTCTTGAGCTTGACGGCCTTCTCGATGTAGGTCGCCAGGCGCTTGAGAATGGTGTCCAGGATGCCGCCGGCCTCGCCGGCGGCGATCATGTTCGTGAAGAGCGGGTCGAAGGCCTTCGGGTGGCGCTTCATGGCATCGGCGAGCGACATGCCGCTCTCGACGTCGCCGCGCGTGGCGAGGATGACGTACGAGAAGTTCTTGTCCTCCTCCTGCGTGCCGAGGATCTCGAGACACTGCACGAGCGGGAGGCCGGCGTCGATCATCACCGAGAACTGGCGCGTGAAGACCGCCAGGCTCTTGGCGCCGACGCTCTTCGCCTTCCTGACCTTGACGGCCTTCGGCCTGGCGTCCTCCTTGACGGGGTTGATCCTGGTGACCATGACCTGCTCGCGCCGGAGCGCCGCGACGGCGGCGTCCATCGAGTCGGCCATCCGTTCGCCGGTGATGTTCTCCCCGGCGCGAGTACGCCCAACGAATGCAAATGTCGGCATGGCTTACCGTCCCATCGCGGGCCGCGGCGGCATCCCGGCCGGCCGGCCCATCCCGGCGCCGGCCACCACGCCGACGCCGCGGTTGATCAGGTCCTGCAGCTCGTCGCGGTTCGAGGAGGCGCCGAGCGACACCTCGAGCGAGATCTGCTTCTTCAGGTAGAGCGTCGCGAGCGACTGGTTCATCGTCTGCATGCCGACCTTCTCCTGGCCCGTCTGCATGGCGGAGTAGATCTGGTGAATCTTGTCCTCCCGGACGAGGTTCCGGATGGCGGGGGTCGGAATCATGATCTCGAGCGCCACGACGCGCCCGCCGCCGATCTTCGGCAGCAGCGCCTGGCAGACGATGCCCTCGAGCACGAGCGAGAGCTGCGTGCGGATCTGCGACTGCTGGTTCGCCGGGAAGATGTCGATGATGCGGTTGATCGTCTGCGCGGCCGAGTTCGTGTGGAGCGTCCCGAACGTCAGGTGGCCCGTCTCGGCAATCTTGAGCGCCGCCTCGACGGTCTCGAGGTCACGCATCTCGCCGATGAGCACGATGTCCGGGTCCTCGCGGAGCGCCGCGCGCAGGGCGTTCGAAAAGCTCTGCGTATCGCTGTGCACCTCGCGCTGGTTCACGAGACAGTTCTGGTGCTGGTGGACGAACTCGATCGGGTCCTCGATGGTGAGGATGTGGTCGTGGCGCTCCTTGTTGATCTTGTCGATCATGGCGGCCAGCGTCGTCGACTTGCCGGACCCGGTCGGCCCGGTGACGAGCACGAGCCCGCGCGGACGCTCGGAGAGCGTCGCGATGACCGCGGGCAGCGCCAGCTCCGGGAAGCTGCGAATCTTCTCGGGGATGACGCGATACACCGCGCCCACGGCGCCCCGCTGGTTGAACATGTTGCAGCGGAAGCGCGCCAGCCCCTTCAGGCCGAAGGAGAAATCGAGCTCGAGGTGCTCCTCGAACCGCTTCTTCTGCAAGTCGGTCAGCACGCTGTAGGTGAGCTGCTTCGTCTCCGAGGGCGTCATCTCGCCCCCCTCGAGCCGCTGCAGGTGCCCGTGCACACGCACCTGGGGCGGGGTGCTGGTCGTGATGTGGAGATCCGAGCCCTCCATCTCTACGAGGGTCTTCAACAATTCGGGCAACGTCGGCATATTCATCTCAACTCCCCACTCTTCAACTCCCAACTCCCAACTTCCAACGTCCAATCCTCAACTTCCAACTCCCAACTCCCAACTTCCAACTCCCAATCCTCCAACTCCCAACTCCCAATCCTCGACTCCCAATCTCGACTCCCAATCCTCGACTGCCAATCTCCACTTCCAATCCTCGACTCCCAAAACGACTGCGCGTGCGCCACGAGCCTGCTCGCAACCAATGAATGAAAGGGGTGCGTGCTCGGGCCGATTGGCAAGGTAAGACGGCGCGTGAGCGCACAAGCGACGTTTCCTTGGGAGTTGAGAGTTGGGAGTTGAATCATTTCACCGTCTCCCTCACCACTTCCTCGATCGTCGTGAGGCCGTCCTTGATTTTCCGCAGCCCGCTGTCGCGCAGCGTGATCATCCCGTCCTCGATCGACTTGCGCCGGAGCTCGAGGGCGGATGCGCCGACGAGGATCAGCTCGCGCAGCTCCTCGGTGACCTCCATCACCTCGTAGAGGCCGACGCGTCCCTTGTAGCCGGTGTTGTTGCACTTGTCGCAGCCCTTGCCCCGGTTGGGGACCACCGCCTTGGCGTCCTGCGGGCTGAAGCCGGCCTGCGCGAGCGCCTGTGGCGGCGTGGGGTGGGGTTCCTTGCAGGCGGCGCAGATGCGGCGCACGAGGCGCTGCGCGCAGATGAGCTGGAGGGAGCTGGCCACCAGGAACGGCTCGATGCCCATGTTCATGAGGCGGTTCACCGTGCTCGGCGCGTCGTTGGTGTGGAGCGTCGAGAGCACGAGGTGGCCCGTGAGCGCCGCCTTCACGGCGATCTCCGCCGTCTCGAAGTCGCGGATTTCGCCGACGAGGATGATGTTCGGGTCCTGCCGCAGGAAGCTCCGGAGTGCGGCGGCGAAGTTGAGGCCGATCGACTCGCGCACCTGCACCTGGTTGACGCCCATCAGGTTGAACTCGACCGGGTCTTCGGCGGTCATGATGTTGGTGTCCACCGTGTTGACCTTCGAGATCGAGGAGTAGAGCGTGTTCGTCTTGCCGCTGCCGGTGGGACCCGTGACGAGCACCATGCCCCACGGCTTCCCGATCGCGGTCTCGAACTTCGTGAGCGACTCCTGCTCGAAGCCGAGCTTCGTCATGTCGAGCATCAGCTTGTTCTTGTCGAGCAGACGCATGACAATCTTCTCCCCGAAGAGCGTGGGGAGACACGAGACGCGGAAGTCGATGTCGCGAAGCTCGCCGTTGTCCTGGAAGCGGATCTTGATGCGGCCGTCCTGCGGAAGGCGCTTCTCCGCGATGTCGAGCTTCGACATGATCTTGATGCGCGACGTGATCGCGTCCCGGTACTTCATCGGCGGCGCCATGATGTTGTAGAGCAGACCGTCGATGCGGTAGCGGACGCGCAGCTCCTTCTCGTAGGGCTCGATGTGGATGTCGCTTGCGCCCTTCTGGATCGCCGACATCAGGATCACGTTGACCAGCTTGATGACCGGGGCTTCCTCGCCCTGCCGCGCGAGCGCCTCGGCGCTGATCTCCTCGAACTCCTCGAGGACCTCGACGTCGCCGGCGTCGGCGAGCATCGGCATCTCGTCGAGCGCCTTCGACGCCAGCTCGAGCGCGCTCGGCCCCTCGGATTGCGCGGCCGCCGCCTTGCCCGCCTTGCTCCCGTAGTACTTCTCGATGGCCTCGATGACGGCCGTCTCGGAAGCCACCACCGGCTCGACGTTGTAGCCCGTCATGAACTTGATGTCGTCCATGGCGAACACGTTGGTGGGGTCGGTCATCGCGATCGTGAGCGTGGCGCCCGCCCGCGACAGCGGCACAATCTGGTACTTCTGGGCCGTCTCGGACGGCACGAGCTTCACCACCGCCGGATCGATCTCGAACTCGCCGAGGGCGATGGAAGGCACGCCGTACTGCTTGCTGAGCAGCGACGTGATCTCCTCGTCCTTCACGTGCCCGAGCTTCACCAGGTTGAAGCCGAGCTTCCCCCCGTGCTGGCGCTGATAGTTCAGCGCCTCCTGCAGTTGCTCGGGCGAGATGCGCTTCTCCTTGAGAAGCAGTTCACCGATCCGGACGGCCATGTGGAGCGTCTTGGGTCTTCGGTCCTTGGTCTTTGGTCCTTGGTCTTTGGTCCTTGGTGCCTTGGTCTTTGATTCCGTGGTCCTGGGATCGCTGGTCCAGGGGCCTTCCGGTATCGAGTGCCGTCTCCAGTTCTTCAGGCCTGAGTGCGACTCGTGACACCGCGACTCGTGGAGCCTGACGGCGGGCTCGGCGGCCTCCAATCACGAATCACGACTGCAGGATCACGAATTCAAAAGCTCAGCCGGGCCGCCACGCCCCAGCCTCGGTCGTCCATGCTTCCGCCTCCGGCGACGTGCGCCTCGACGAACCACCCCGCGCGAACGGCGATGCTGACGCCGGCCGTCGCCGCCCGTTCTCGGGCGCCAGCGGTGTTGAACCGTGCGCCGCCGCGCAGGGCCAGCCGCTCCCGCGCGACCCACAGCTCGGCGCCAATCGCCACGTTGCGGCGATCGCCCGACGCCGTCGCCAGCGTGGACAGGTCCGCATCGAGCGCCACGACGAGCGGCGGGCCGTCAGCCTGGGCGGCGTCATACGCGACACCCGCCCGAAACAGCCGATCGAGGCGCACGACGCCCGCCTCAAGCGCCAACTCCGGCTCGATCGCATTCCGTACGAGCAGGCCCGCTCGAACCGGCCCGGCCGTGCCGATGAGCCCTACGTCCGCGCCAAAGGCGCCGTCGCCTTCGCCGCCCTCCAGCCCCTCCGCCCGGTCGAGCAGCTCCCCGGGCGGCAGCAGGCTGTCCCCGCTCCCCGCCCGCAGCGTGCCGCGCACGTATTTCAGCGTCGCCCCGGCATGTACGCCCGGCACGAGCGTCTGAATGAGTGTGATGCCCAATTGGCTGGCCAGGAGCGATCGCACCGGCGGTCCAGCCCGTCTATCTTCTCGGCTGCCACTTTCTGTCACTGTAGGGTCGAACGCCCCCTCGACGGGGCTCCGGGCGGGCCCCTGGACTCCGCTCGGAGCGGGCACGACGTCTGTAAGCCGAAGGCGGTAATAGCTGAACCCGAAGGGTGGCGTGCCCAACGCAAACCAGGTCGCCGTGTCACGCCGTGCAGGCAGCGCCTCGCTCGACTCCGTCGTGGCGCGGGCAAGCGCCATGTCGAGAAATGGGCCGGCCGCCAGACCGGCCGGATTCCACCAGGTCGCACTGCTGTCCGACGCGACGGCGACAAAAGCGCCGCCCATCCCGAGCGCCCGGCTGCCCACGGTTTCCACCACTTGCGCAGCGGCCCACGTGACCTGTGTCACGAGGACGCATGCACACACGGGAAGACAATGCTTCAGCTTCGGTGTGCTCATCGACGTATAATTTTGATTGGTCAAAAACAGGATGGTGAACCGAACCGCCCCGCCATCGTATCAGGAGTCTGAAAGGCTCCCAGCCCGGGTTGTCGGGGTCGTCCGCTCGCCGAGCGCAGTGTTTCCGCGCGTCATCGCACGTCCTCACTGGGCGGCCATGATGCTGGGGACCTTCCTCGTCCTGGCCGTCTGCAACGTGACGTTCATGGAGACAACCGTCGGACGCCGGGCCCTGGTCGATCAGTGGGAACGCACCGCGCTCGCCTTCGGGCAGGAGGTGGACGACGATCGCTATGCCGAGCTGACCAGGCTCAGCGAGTACGGAGCCGCATACGCCGTGCTGAGCGCGCTCCTGGGCGGCCCGGTCCTGGCAATCGTGATCGCAACGCTCGTCTTCGGTGTCTTTAGCAGTGTGCGCCGGGGCAGCGCGACGTATGCCCAGGTCCTGGCGGTCGTCGCGCACGCCGGCGCGATCCTGGCCCTGCGGCAGGTCGTCGCCACGCCGGTCAACTATGCCCGGGAAAGCCTGGCGAGCCCGACGACCCTCGGCCTGTTCTTCCCGATGCTCGACGAGGCGTCGCCGGCGGCGCGCTTCCTCGGGGCAATCGACCTGTTCGTGGCCTGGTGGGTGATCGTGCTCGCAATCGGCGTGGCCCTGCTCTATCGCCGTTCCGCGGGCTCGATCGGTCTGGCATTCATGGGCGTATACGTCGGCGTCGCGGCGGGGCTGGCGATTGCGATGACGCTGTCCGGGGGAGCGCTGTGAGTCGAAAGAGGAAGGTCATCATCGGTGTCGTGCTGCTGGTGCTCGTCGCGGGGGCCGTGAGCGCAGGCCTGTACTTGCGCCGCCCCACGCTGCTGACGGTGAGCACGGAGACAATCCGCACGCGCGACCTCCAGGCGATCGTCTCGGCGTCGGGAAAGATCCAGCCGAAGCGGCAGGTCAACATCAGCGCGAACACGATGGGCCGCGTCACCCGGCTCGCCGTGGAGGAAGGCCAGCGCGTCCGGCAGGGACAGTTCCTGCTGGAAATCGATCCACGCTCGCTGAGCGGCCAGCTCCAGCGCGGCGAGGCGAGCGTGGCCGCCGCGCAATCGTCGCTGCAACACGCGCGTACGCTCGTCGAGCAGGCGCGCGCGACCGTCGAGCTGGCGGAACAGAACCTGAAGCGCCAGCAAGAGCTCTGGAAGGAAGGCCTCACGACGCGCGAAACCCTCGAGCGCGCCCAGAACGACCTCGACGTGCGCCAGGCGGAGCTGCGCGCCCGGCAGCAGGAGGTCCAGACGCGCGAGCAGCAGATTCGCCAGGAGCAGGCCGGCCTGGAGACGACGCGCTACAACCTGAGCCAGATCGTCATCGAGTCGCCGATGGACGGGCTCGTCACGCGCCGCAATATCGAGCAGGGCGAGAACGTCGTCGTCGGCACGATGAACAACGCCGGCACGGTCCTGCTGACGATTGCCGACATGTCGGTCATCGAGGCGGAGGTGGAGGTGGACGAGACCGACATCCCGCACGTGCAGTTCGGGCAGCCCGCGATCGTCACCATCGACGCCGTCGAGGGGCGGACGTTCACGGGGCGCGTCACGGAGATCGGCAACAGCCCGATCCAGGCGGCGGCGGGCCAGGCGGCCACGGGCCAGCGGCAGGCGACGAACTTCAAGGTGGTCGTGACGCTCGACGGGGAGGTGCCGGAGGTGCGGCCGGGGTTCACGTGCACGGCCGAGGTCACGACGGCCACGCGCGCGCAGGCGGTCTCCGTGCCGATCCAGGCCCTCACCGTGCGCGAGATGCTCTTCGATGCAACGGGGACGCTCGTGCACGAGCCGCCGCCCGAACGCCGCCGCGGCCCCGCGGCCAGCGTCGAGCCGACGGTCTCGGCCGCGGAGCCGCCGCCGGGGCACACGCGCAAGGAAGTCGAGGGCGTGTTCGTGATGCGCGACGACCGGGCGGTGTTCGTGCCCGTCACCGTCGGGATTGCCGGCGAGCGCTATTTCGAAGTGCTGTCGGGGATCAAGGCAAGCGATCGCGTGATCACGGGGCCCTTCGCGTCGGTGCGGCAGCTCGCCGACGGCGAACGGGTCAAGGCAGAGGACAAGAAGCCGTGATGCCCCGCCTGAGCGGATGAATCAGATTTTCGAGTCCGTCGTCATCGCGCTCCAGGCCATCTGGGCCAACAAGCTGCGATCGTTCATGACCGTGCTCGGCAACATCGTGGCCGTCACGTCCATCGTGACGGTCGTGTCGCTCATCCAGGGGATGAACGCGTACGTCACAAACGCGATCGTCTCGGACGTCGGGGCGGACTCGTTCACCATCCAGCAGTTCGGCGTCGTGACGTCGGACGAGGACTTCGACCGGGTGCGCGGCAACCCGCGCATCACGCTCGACGAGGCTGACGCGATCCGCCGCTTCAGCCCGGTGGTGGCCGCCGTCATGGCGCAGGCCCAGCGGGCCGGGCAGGTCACGTACAAGGACATCGTGCTCGACCGCGTGCAGGTCCAGGGCGTCACCGGCGAGTACGTGGAGTTCACGAACTTCGATGCCGAGCGCGGGCGGATGATGAGCCCGATCGAAGTCGAGCGGAGCCGGCCCGTGGCGATCATCGGCTGGCAGACGGCCGATCGCCTCTTCGGCCGCGAGGATCCCCTCGACAAGGTGATCAAGATCGAGGGCGTGCACTTCCGCGTCGTGGGCGTCAGCTCGAAGAAGGGGTCGTTCCTCGGCAACTCGCTCGACGAGATTGCGGTGATCCCGCTGAAGGCGTTCCAGAAGCTGTACGGCGCGCGCGCGCAGCTCTCGATCGTCGTGAAGCCGAAGGATCCCTCGCTCGTGCAGGCGGCCATGGACGACGCGACGGTGGCGCTCCGCGTGGACCGGCGGCTCAAGCCGAAGGAGCGCGACAACTTCGGCCTCTTCACGGCCGACACGCTCCTCGGCCTGTACCGCCAGGCAACGACCGGGATCTTCGCGGTGCTCGTCGGCGTCGTCGCGCTGTCACTCGTCGTCGGCGGCATCGTGATCATGAACATCATGCTGATGGTGGTGAGCGAGCGCACGCGGGAGATCGGGCTCCGCAAGGCGCTCGGCGCCCGCCGCGCGGACATCATGTCGCAGGTGCTCACCGAGTCGGTGACGCTCTCGACCTTCGGCGGCGTCGTCGGGATCCTGCTCGGGTTCCTCGTCGCCCGCGGCATCGCCACGGTGACGCCGCTGCCGGCACGGCTGGAGCTGTGGTCGGTGGTCCTCGGGATCGGCATCACGGCCGCCGTCGGTCTCTTTTTCGGGGCGTATCCCGCCTCGCGCGCCGCGCGCCTGGATCCGATCGAGGCGCTGCGGCGGGAGTGATCGAGAAGTCGACGTTCAAAATTCGAGCTTCACGATTCACACATCGAAGTCAGAAGCCAGAAATCAGCAGTCAGCAGTCGAAAGACAGAGGTCAGACGTGGCGGCGAAGACGTTCAACCCGGCGATGCGGCTGGCGCTCCTCGGCGAGGTCGTCGGGATGGCGCTCGACACGCTGCGGTCGAACAAGCTCCGGTCGGCGCTCACGGTGCTCGGCGTGGTCATCGGCATCACCGCCATTGTCGGGATGACCTCGCTCATCCGGGGCTTCGACGAGTCGCTGCGCGACGGCATCCGCGAGCTCGGTCCCGAGACCATCTTCGTCGCCAAGTTCAGCGGCGTCAGCCTGGCGGCGGGACGCGAGTTCGCCCAGCTCATCCGCCGGCCCAACCTGACGATCGACGACGCGAAGGCGATCGAGAAGCTGGCGCCGTCGGCGGCGATGGTGGACGTGTGGCTCGGCGCGGGCGGCCCGCCCACCCAGGAGCGGGTGTTCTACCGCGGCGAGCGCACCAAGCCGCTGGCCGTGATGGGCGTCACCGAAAACTTCGCCAACATCAGCTTCCTGAAGATCACCACGGGACGCTTTTTCACGGCGTTCGAGGTGGAGCGCCGCCGGAACGTGGCCGTGCTCGGCCAGACGCCGTATCAGGCGCTCTTCGCGGAGCAGGGCCTGGACCCGGTCGGCAAGAAGGTCCGCATCGGCGCCGTCGAGTACACGATCGTCGGCGTCACGGGGAAGCGCCCGGCGATGGGAGGCTTCAATCTGGGTCAGGACGACTTCGTGGTCATCCCCGAGACGACGTACCGGAAGCAGTTCGGCATCCGGCTGATCCGGGGGCCCGGCGGCGCCACGCACCAGAGCCTGCTCATCGCCGCGCTGCCGCACGAGGAGGCCACGCGCGCCCAGCTCATCTCCGAGGTCGAAGAGATCATGCGGGTGCGGCACGGGCTCAAGCTCGACGACGAGAACGACTTCGACATCCTCACGCAGGACGCGGTGCTCAAGACGTGGGACCAGGTCAGTGCGGCGACTTTCTTCGCGCTCGTCGTGATCTCGTCGATCGCGCTGATGGTGGGCGGCATCGGCGTGATGGCCATCATGATGATCTCGGTCACCGAGCGCACGCGGGAGATCGGCGTGCGGAAAGCGCTCGGCGCGCGGCGCCGCGAGATCCTGTGGCAGTTCCTGCTCGAGGCCGCGGTCCTGACCTCGGTCGGCGGCATCCTCGGCATCGTCCTCGGCGCGTCGATCGGATTCGCCGTCCACTTCGCGACGGGGTTCCCGATCTCGCTGCCGTGGTGGTCGTTCGCGCTCGGCATCGGCTTCTCGGCGAGCGTCGGGATCTTCTTCGGGATGTTCCCCGCCATCCGCGCGTCGCGGCTGGACCCGATTGAGGCCCTGCGCTACGAATAGGGGTCAGAACGGGGTCAAAGTGAGGGTACGCGTCGACTCAACCTGTGGGGATGGGCGCCGAGAAAAGGCCGCCATGTCCTTGTGATTGGCCAGCACACCCTCGTCGTAGTCGCTCCGGATGCGCACCATCCTCTGCGCGAGCGCCACGAGGTCGGCTTCCTTGATGTGGCTCGCAATGTCCTGGCGTGCCTGCGAACGCGCGGCCCCTTGGCCGGCGCCGGAGATCGTGGCGGACAGCACGATGGCACAAACGACAACGCACCTGCCTTTCGGACGCATGATGAACGGCGCCTCCCACAACACGAACTGTACCCGACTCGAGCGCGGGTCTAAAGGACCCTGATCGGAATAAGGTGGCCAGCTTGGGCGTCGAGGCGCCCGCCCGGCAAGGCGCGAGGAGCGCATACCCGGAGTCTGGAAGCGACGAGCAACGCAGCCCGGCGGGATGCATCGGCAGCCAAGGTGGCCACCTTATTCCGACCAGGGTTCTTAGGGACAGATCTCCGCCGATCGGGAAATTGTCACGGCTACCGACGCCGCCAGCAGGTGATGCCGTGATCCTCGGCGGTGCCCGGACAGAAGACCTGCTGAAACGAGCGCTCGAGTCGCTGCAGCAGGAGCGCGTTGGCACGAGGAAGATCTCGTGAGTGCAGGATCCAGAGGAGCCGATCGCCGGTGAGCGTTTCCTGCAGGGCTCGGGTCAACCGATCGGCATCCGACCTCAGCAAGGCCGCATCGGCCAGCTCGCGCTCGTCGACCCAGCCCCTGTGCGCTCCCAACGAAGGCGGAAACGAATGGAAGGCCATCGTCCTGCCGCGCTCGCGCGTGAGGTACTCGACTCCGTTGCGCGTGAAGCCGGTGGCGAGCACGGCGTCCCGCGGCCCGGCGTGCTGAAGCAGGCTCGCCGCCTGGCGGCGCGACGACTGGGCGATGGGAAGCGTGTGCAGCCTGTACACAGCCGTCGTTGCGAGAGCCATGAGGAGGAGCCATGCCGACACGGCTGTGCCGCCGCGGACGAGCGCGACGCCGCGACCCGCCAGGAGCAGAAACAGCGGCAGCGCGATCACGTCGTGCCGGCCGACGAGGAAGATCGGGGTGATGAAAGACAGCGCGGTCGGCACGGCGAGCAGCACGCCGACGACGAGCGCGATCCTGCGGGCGTCGTCCACGGGCCTTCGAACAAGCGCCGCGCCAATCAGCAGGGCGAAGGCGGCGTACGCGAGCGTCTGCAACCACACCGGCACTGCATCCGACCCGGTGCGAATGTACTCGGGCGTGTGCCCGCCGATGCAGAAGCCCGCCAGGCTGAGAAGCGGCGCCAACGCGGGAGGAGTCCCGACCCAGAGGCGTTCCACCCACTGTGTCGCACCGGAGGTCGTCTGTGTCACGAGCACAGGCAGCCAGGGGAGATACGCCGCTACCACGACCCCCGCGGCCCTGGCCGCCGTTGCAGCCGGCACTCGCCGGATGAGTACCCAGAGACCGAGCACGACGAGCAGGAAGAGTCCGTAGTTGTGCGTCCAGGTCGCCGCCGCGGTTGCCCCACAATAGGCGGCGACGCTGGCGGGGCGGCTCCGCGACATAGCTTCCAGGGCCATCAGAGACGCGAGCACGAACACAATCAGAAGGGCGTAGGGCCGTACCTCCCGGCTGTAGTGGATGTGCAACGGAGAAACGGCCATCAGCGCGGCGCTCGCCAGCCCGGCACGTGCTCCCCACAGGCGGCACGCGGCGACAAACGTCGCCCAGACCGCGAGGAGCCCGCAGAGCACGGAGAACAAGCGGAGCGTCCAGGCATCGGCACCCAGCAGGAGCGACCAGCCGCGCAGCAGGAGGAAGTAGAGGGGCGGAGCGGTATCGCCCGCCAGCTCGGAGAGGAGCGCCCTTGTCGGCTCCATCACCACCAGTGCGGCAAAGGCTTCGTCGAACCATAACTCGGAGCGATCGAGGCGGAGCAGCCTCAGGCCCAGGGCAACTGCCGACGCAGCAACCAGCAGCGACCACTCCGCCCGTGTCGGGGCGATCGACGCGGACCAAGACGGCTCACCTGTAGCCACGTCGATCGAGGGCATCCGCTCGCTGCCGTGCCACGTCCAGGGATGCATCCAACGCATAGGCGCGGCGATAGTGCTCGAGTGCGGCCTCGTGGTCGCCCTGCAGCTCCGCCACCAGGCCGAGATTCACGTGAGCGACAGCCATCGACGGATCGGCGGCAACCGCCCGTTCGAGCAACGTCCTGGCCTCCGCCAGGCGCCCTTCGCGGCGGCGCACCGTCCCCAGGTTGGCCAGCGCGGGTGCATACTCCGGCGCATCGCCAAGGGCCGCCTCGAACGAGCCGCCCGCCCCGGAGAGGTCGTCGGCCAGCAGCGCCAGCGTCCCGAGCAGGTTATGGGCCTCCGGATACGCCGGCGCGATGGCCACGGCTGATTCGAGCATCGCTCGCGCAGCCGCCGTCTGGCCCGATTCGACGAGCGCCGACGCGTAGTTGAACCGGGCCTTGGCACTGGCGGGCGACGCCCGCACCGCGGCAGAAAAGAGCCGTTCCTCCGACGACCAGTCTCGGTTGCGCGCCAGCGCTCCCGCCGTGTGAGCGCCGAGCAGCACGATGATGAACCATGCGAGGACGATCTTCATCCGCGGACCGCCGATGCCGTGCAGCCGAACGAGCCAGAGACCAGAGAGCAGGCAGAGCGCAGCGGACGGCAGATACAGGATGCGCTCGGCCATGATCGTCCCGATCGGCACGATCAGGTTCGACACCGGCAGCAGCAGCACGGCAAACGCCCCAGCGAGCAGGATCGTTCGCGGCACGCGCCGTTCGAGCCGCGCGAGCAGCACAACGGCGCCCCCGAGCGCCGCCGCGACGGCGATGGCTCTGGGATCGGCAGCCGTTCGTACGAGCGGGATCTGGTCGTAGGCATAGTCGGCACTGAGCGGGTACGGCAGGATGAACAGCCCGACGTACTTGATCGCCACCCACAACGCCGTGAGGAGGCGCGCGGCGGGCTCGGCGGTCACCAGGGGATTCTCGATGTAGCGGACGTGCGAGCCCGTGGCGAAGACGCCCCCGGCTGCCGCATACCGCAGCGCACTATAGCCTGCCGCACCGATGAGCAACGCTGCGTACAGCGACCAGCGCTGCCGGAGCAGCTCACGCGCGTCGTGCGTGAACGTGCGACGCCTGACGTGCATCGCCAGGTCGGAGAACACCAGCAACGCCGGGAACGCCGCCGCGTTCTCCTTCGCCAGGAGGCCCCCGGCGAACAGGAGCGTGACCGCTGCCGTCCGCGATCGGCGCGGCTCGCGCGAAGCGATCGCCAGCCGCCATGCAAGCAGCACGAACGACGCCGCCAGGAGATCGGCTCGTCCGAAGACCGGCGACACCGCTTCGGTGTGGACCGCATGCACCGCGAACAGCGCGGCACCTGCGGTAGCCGGCCACCAGTCGAGCAGACGGCGACCGATCGACCACACAAGCAGCGTGTTCACGGCGTGCAGTCCGACGTTGACGGCATGATAGGAGAACGGCGCCAGGCCGGACACGGCGTAATTGACCGCAAGCGTGTAGACAGCGAGCGGGCGGTACCACTCGACCTGCCCGTGGGTGACGGCGCCGTGCTGAAAGGCCAGCAGTGGATCCAGCGAGCGAACCAGGTCGTTTCGAACGACCTGGGCGACATCGTCGTAGACGAACGCGTTCGACAGGCCGTTGAGGTACGGGATCGTCGCCAGGAGCGCCAGGACTATCGCGGCATGCGCAGCGCGAGATCCGTGTAGAGCGGAGCGTGCCCGACCAGCGAGTCGATCGCCACCGACTGGCCGGCCCCCTGCGCGCGGTCTCCGACCACGATGCCGAAGGAGATCCATGTGGAACCGAGCTGCTACAGGTCCGGGCGTCCGCCTCCCGCCGACATCCGCCACTCCGGCGTCGTGCCCGTGCTCATGGACACCACCCCGAAGATCGCGGCAATGAGCGGGTCGTGTTCGGTCAGCGCGTCCCAATGATGATAGGGCACCCGGGATCGGCCTTCTTCATCTGTTCGAAGAGCGCGTTGAAGTCCGCCACCCTCAGTCGGAGCCGTTATCGGCCTGCGCTCGGGGCCTGGCGGCCGAAGGCAACGGCAGCTTTGCCGCGTCCCAGATCTGTCCTATCTGGTCGTCCAGGCCCGTCATCTCCCAGCGCAGGAGCGCAATCGGGATCGACCCAATCCCGAGCAATCGGTCGTGGAACTCCCGCAGGTCGAACGTGTCGCCGAGCTGCATCCGCCGATCGGCCAGGAGTTGGTAGATCTGAGCCTTCCCCACGAGGCACGTGTCGGTCGTACCACGCTGAATGACCGGGTAGGTCTCCTCGAAGACTTCTTCAGGTCGTGCCCCCAGGCTCGGGCCCATCGGGGGCAACCGGTCCATCAGCCACTTCAGCGCCGCGCCCATCGACATCTCGCCATTGAGGAGCTTGATGCTCTGAATCACGCGCAGCGCGCGCTGGACCTGGTTGATGAACACGTGCTCGCGCGCGCGAGGGCCGCGCACGTACGGGAAGTCGAGCATGAGCGGCATCTCCTCGTTGTAGAAGCACCAGCCCTGGCTATGGTGCGGGTCGCGATGCCGCGCACGAATCGGGCAGGGGTTCCTCCGGTGCAGCTCGCCCTCGAGATAGTGGCCCGGATAGTACTCGTGCATGTGCAGGATGCCCGGATCCGTGCGGAATCCCATGTTCGAGTGGCGCCACTTCCAGTTGTCGACGGGGTAAATGACGATGCGGTGCGAGGGGTCGTCAGAGCTGCCGTTCTGCGCCTCCTCCTGGCGAGCCGGGAAATACAGCTCACCGAACGGTGGCTGGTGCAGGCCCACCGCCGACTTCACGGGCAGCGCGTAGTCGGGATCGGTCAGGAGATTCCCGTAGAAGCGCCGAATGAGAAGCGCCGTCTCGTTGTCCCAGGCGAGGTACTCCTCGGCCGTGGTTGCGGGCCCTATGTTCGGCAGGCCGCGATTCTTCTCGTGCTCGAACTGGAAGAAGGCGAGCGAGCGTGCGCGCTCCATTTCCGCCATCACGAGAAGGTCGTCGGCCGTGTGTGGAACGAGCAGCACGCGCTGGAGGTGCCAGGTGAACGCATCCTTGCCGAGGGCGTACGACCCGGTCATCCGGGATCGGTTCTGCTCGATCCACTCGCCGAACCGGAACAACGCGTCGGCCGCGCGGGCGGCGGCCGGCCCCAGCTGGCTCGCCTCCGGCTCGGGAAAGTGAGGTGCCGTGAGCCTGGCCCAGTCGGCCATGTCGCGCACGATGTCCTTCAAGCCGCGCGACGTCTCGAAGTCGGCGATGTAGCCGCCTCCGGGGTGCTTCGTGGCCATATCGGCCAGCTCCGGCACGGCCTCGGTCAGGTGCGTGGGGCCCTGCGACACGATGGCATCCACCTCGCCGAGGGCTTTCAGCACGGCCTGAGCGCGCGCCCTCGGATACGGCACGGTTCCCGGGCGCACGCGGCGACCGGCGATCAGGTGCCGCCGAACCGTGCCGATCGCGGTCTCCGTGTAGAAGACCGGGCTTCGGCTCCACGGACGGAGGACCTTCAGTCGAAACTCTTCGGCATCGATCAGCGACCGTAACAGCAGGTAGTCGACCTGGGCGTGCGTGTGCCATTGGCGCACGTTCACCATGGCCTCGAGCCGTGCGCGAAAGGCGGGGAGCGCCCTGAGCTGCTGCGCCGCCAGCGCCGCGAAGTCGGGAACGGCTGGTGGCTGCTCCTTCCACACCCGGAAGTCGTCGGACAGCGTCAGCAGTTCGGGCGGGTGTGTAACGCCCTGCGACTCCTGTGCGGCCAGGTCCGAGGCCGACAGAGGACCGGCGAGCGAGACGAGGACGAACAAGGTGAATGCGGTCCGTGACATCAGACCCTCTGAACTTGACGCGGACGCCCGCGCCGAGCGCCCCCGGTGAGCCTCGTGCTCGCCGGGGGGCTTTCCGCGGGTGTCGCGTGAAGCGGTTAGAAGAGGAACCGGACGCCGATGCGCGCGCGGACCGGAGCCTCGATGAGCTCGGGCAACAGATAGTTCACGAACTCGATCCGCTGAGCCTGCACGTGCGTGACGGCGCTGCTGTTGAAGACGTTGAGCACATCGAGCAGCACGCCCAGCCGGCGATCCGTGCCGACCGAGAACGTCTTCTCGGCGCGGAGATTGAGCATGTTACGGAAGTCGACACGCCGCGATCCGCGCGGGTCGATCGGCAGCGTGACCGAGCTTTCGGTGTACTGGACGCCGGCGGCGTTCACCGCGGGATAGTCCCTCCCGCGGATGAACTGGAAATACGACGAGCCGCCGAAGCCGCCGCCGATCTCGCTGACGAACGAGCGGATCGGATAGCCCGTCATCCCGAGGTACGACAGACCGAGGATGACGCCAGCCGGCGCGTGAAAGGAGCCGCTCATCTTGAACTGGTGGGTCGAGTCGAGCGACAGCGGACCGGCCGAATTGATCAACTGGTTGGGATTGGTCACCGAGCGGCCGATGCCGTCGTTGAAATGCGTCCCGATGTTGCCGGTCGCCTCACCGACGAGATACGACCCCAGCATCTGCCATCGGTTGCTGAACCGCTTGCGCGCCACGAGCTCCACACCGCGGTAGCTGGCCTCGGCCTCCGGTGGATTGGACAGGAACGTCTGGGTCGGCAGCGACGCCAGATGCGGCTTCTGGAGGTAGATGGTCATCGGCTCGCTCGTCACAGGGTTGGCTACCTGCACGGGATCGTAGAACTGGTCGAACGGCCGGCGGCTCGGGTCGAGTGAGCCGATCACGTCGCCGTACTTCTTGTAGATCCCCTGCACCCCCACCGAGAAGTCCGCGGTCAGCCCGACCTCGAAGCCGAAGTTGAACGCATCGACATACGGCTGTCTCAAGTTGGGATCGTGCGTGACGACGTTCGCGAACCGCGCGGGCGAGAGGACGTTGGTCGCAAGAAGCCGTCCGAGCTCCTCCGGCTGGAACAGGAGGTCGCCGTTGACCTGGCTCGCTGGAAGGCCCTGACACAGAATCGGCGTGCCTGCGGCGTTGCGGCAGTCGAGCCAGTCATGCCGCGCGCTGCGGAGGCTGTTCGGGTTACCGCTCCCAACTTCCTGTCCCACCTTGCTGTGCCACCGCCCGTAGCTCGCTTTCACCACGAAGCGGGACGTACCGCTGGCATCCCACGTCATGCCGAGGCGCGGCGCCACGCTCTTCCAGTCGATCAGACCGCGCCGTTCGGGCCAGACCTGGCTCGGGAACCAGGCGATCGTCGGAAACGTGTTGCTGTTGCCGTCTTCGTCCGGGTCGAAGCCGTTCGGCACGAGGTCGGCGCCCTGCCGCTGCTCCGGCGTCCATCCGTCCGTGCGCTCGAATCGAAGGCCGAGATTGAGTGTCAGCCCGTTCCTGAACGACCACTGATCCTGGGCGTACGCGTTGTACATCAGGTACTCGTCCTGCGTGTCGGCCGGGCCCGCGTGGAGCGCCACGTCGAGCGGCACGGCGCAGTCGAGAGACAGGCAGGTGGGAGCGCTCCTGAGGCGCAGCAGCAGGTTGTTCGGAATGACGTTCCAGCGCTGCGTCCACCCCTTCTCGCGGTGGAAGCCGGCCTTGATCTCGTGCGTGCCGCCCAGGAACGTGCCGGCGAAGTAGGTCATATTCGCCTTCAGATCCCAATGATCGCGTCCGTCGAAGCGGCCGCGCGCCCGATCCCACGTGCCGTAATTGACGCCGCTGCCGATGTCCGCATAGCCGTTCACTTCCGACGGATCAAACGAGCCCAGCGGGAACGTGTTGTCCTCGACCACCTTCAGCATGCCCCCCTGCGCTTCCAGCATGAGGTTCCTGCCGAGCACCGACGTCCACTGAAGGCTCGTCAGCTTCGGCAGCCAGTACTGTTTGCGCCACGCGCGAGGATCGAGCCGGTAGTCGGCCCCTGGATTCGATGGAAGCATCCAGCGCCGCTGGTGATTGAAGGAGCCCGAGAACCGGTTGTTCGGGGAGACCTGCCAGGTCCCTTTCGCGAAGATCAGGCGCTTGGAGTCTTCCACGTTCGCCAGAGGGAAGCCGGCGATGCTCTCCTCGCTCCTGGCGAGATTGAGGTCCCCGAAGAACCAGAGCTTCTGCCTGAGGATCGGTCCGCCGAGGTTCACGCCGTAGTTCAAGTCTCTCACGATGGCGTTGCCACGATCGATCCCCTGGCGCTCGAGGTCGGACGTCACGTTGTCTCCCTGAAGCGCCTCGTCAACCAGGTAGGAATACAGCGTTCCCTTGAACTGGTCGCCGCCCGACTTGGTCACGAAGGTGAACACGCCTCCGCTCGCCTGGCCGAACTCCGCCGAGATGCCGCCGGTCGTCACCTGCACCTCTTCGATCGCTTCGATCGAGAACTCGGTGCCCGAATACCCGGAGGGATGCTTCGTGCTCTGGCCGTCGATGACGTAATCGTTGTCGCGCACACCGCTGCCGTGCACGGTCTGCGTCAGCGAGTACGTGTATTTGCTTCCGTCAGTGATGCCGGGCAGTGCGTTGATCACGTCGGCGTACGTCCGGCCGCTCATCGGCACCTCCTCGATGAGCTTCGTGTCCACGGTGTGGACCTGCCGCGTGCTCCGCGTATCGACGATGGGCGACTCGCCGACGACGGTGACCGATTCCTCGATGGCCGAAACGGCCAGCGCGAAATCGGTGCCGATCTGAGCCCCGGCCTGTGCCGTCACGCGCTCGCGGATCATGGTGTTGAAACCGGACAGTTCAACCTTGATGGTGTAGGTCCCGGGCGGCAGGTTCGGGATGCGCCATTCGCCGCTCGCATCGGTGACCGTTGATTGTTCCCCGGTGATGAGCTGGGGACTGGCGATGGTGACCGCGACGCCCGGCAGCACCCCACCGCTCGCGTCAGTGACCCGTCCGTACAGCGTCACCGAACGACCCTGAGCCGCAGCATCGATCGTCAGTGGGCCTACAAGAAGCAGGAGAGACGCGAGAAGCGCACGAAAAACGCCGGCTGCGAACCTCGTCTTCGACTTTCCCGAGAGCATCACTTCCTCCTCGATGGCCTGGAACCGCGGCCATGGGCCCTGGCGAGAAACTCCACCTCTTTCCCTGATGTCCCGAATTTCTACTCTTCGCAGCCGCGGGCCAGAAGGGACAGACAACACAGCCGAAGAAAACTGTCCTGTGACGGGCTGGTGACAGGTGTGCCGTCACGCCTTCCGCGATACTGCGCGCATGAACCGTCGCATCCTATGGGCCGTCGACCGACCAGTCGCCAGCGCCCGCGCGACCTTGGCCCGCCGCGCGCAGATGCGCCACGTCTCCTCCACCATCTCCAGGGGCACGATGGCAATGCCCTGGTCGTCCGCCACGACCAGATCGCCCGGCCTGACCTGGACGCCGCCGCACGACACGACGGCGTTGATATCCATCGTCTCCACGCGATGGTTCCCCGTGAGGGTCGTCGCACCTCGCGCCCAGACGGGATATCCCAGCCCAACCATCTCGGCGACGCCTGTCACCGGCCCGTCGACGATGGCGCCGGCGCACCGCCGCTCTTGGGCCGCGCGTACCGAATGTCCGCCCATGTTCGACGCGTCCATCCGGCCGCCGCCGTCGATGACGATGACGTCGCCCGGACGCGCGACGAAGTAAGCGTCACGCTCGCCCATCAGGCTCCCTTCGGCCCGCTGCCACTTCCGGTACGGCACGAATCGATCGGGGACGTTCCTGACGGTGATGGCTGGCCCGACGAGGCGCTGCCTCGACGCGATCGGTGCGATGACGTGCGCGGGGATCGCGCCTCGCACACCCAGCTCATCGAGGGCGCGGCTGACGAGCCCCGCCAGGTCGTGCAGCTCCAGAAACCGGGCGATCAGCCGGGCCGGCGGCCGCCTCACGGTCAGCAGGCGGATGCGGTCGCGCGGGACGATGCCGGGCAGGCGCCGGCCGCGTGAGGACGAGGATGGTGGCATGAGGCACGACTCTCTTTCTATTCGCGCTGGACGGCCGCCACGTCCTCGACCACGACGCCGCCATGGGCCCTGTACTCCGCGGGATCCACGAGCGCCTCGATGACCACCGGGCCGCGTACGCTCGAGGCTTCCTCGAGCGCACGGTCGAGACCCTCGAGCGAATCGACCCTGCGCGACCAGGCGCCGAGCGCCCGGCAGGCGGCGGCGAAATCAACCGGTCCGTACTCGACGCCGTAGTTCGGATACCGCTTCTTCTCCTGTGACACCTGGATGAGGCTCAGGCTGCTGTCGTTGTAAACGACCGTTACGAATGGAATGTCATGCCTGACGCACGTCTCGACGTCGGCGAGCCGCATGCCGAAGCCTCCGTCGCCGATCGTGCAGAGCACCGGCCTGGTCGGGAATAGGAGCCGGGCCGCCATGGCAGCGGCAAAGCCATACCCCATCGCCGACAAGCCGTTGGACTCGAAGAACGAGAGCGGCTCAAACGACGCCCATGCCTGGGAGGTCACCGATTTGATGGATCCCACGTCGGTGGTCAGAATGGTGTCCCGTGGAAATCGCGCGCGCAGCCTCTCCGTGAGCTCGCACGGCGAGAGCCTGCCGGCGGGTCGGCTCGACGGTTGGAGCGTGGCCGCCATCTCGCGACGGAAGTCGGCCAGCTCCGCCGCCTGCCACTCGAACGGCCCCGACGCGGCCCGCTCGATCGCGCCGAGGGTCGTGCTGACCTCGCCAATGACCTCGAGGGCGGGCCGGTACTGCCCGGCGGCCACCGAGACCGGCCCGATGGACGCAAGGCGCATCGTGTAGTGCCACAGCTTGTCGGATTCCACCGGTTCGAAGCCGACGCCGACGAGCAGGTCCGCGCGCTCGAACAACCGCACGATCACGTGGTCGGCGGCGACTCCGGCGCACACGCCGAAGAAGAGGGGGTGATCCTCGGAGAGGATGCCCTTGGCCTTCGGCGTCACGAACACGGGCACGCCCAGATGATCGACAAATCGGCGTACGCCCGGCGTGTCAACCCGGGGATTGAGATCGAGGCCGAGAATCAGGATCGGACGCTTCGCGCTTCGGAGAGCCGCGACGACCCGCTGGATGTCGTCGGGACGGGGCGCCGGCGGCGGCGGCGGCTCCAGGGGCTGCGAGTCTTCGTCAGCCGTCGCAAGATCGATCCGCCGCGCCACGTCGCTCGGCAGCGCGACGTGGACCGGGCCCATCCTGGGCGCGATGCTGGTTCGGTACGCCTGTCGCACCTTCGCGGCCGTGTTCGTGCCGTCAAGCGTGACCGTGCTCTTGGTGAACGGCCGGTACACGGCGTTGAGATCGAGGTTCTGGTGCGTCGCGTATGGCTCGATCGACGCCGCCATCGACGCGGTGATCGCGATGAGCGGCGAGCGATCGAGATAAGCATTGGCGACGCCGAGCGTCATGTTGATCGCGCCCGGGCCGAGCGTCGAGACGCAGACGCCTGGCCTGCGCTGGATCTGCCCTGTGACGTCGGCCATGAACGACGCCGTGCTCTCGTCGCGCGTCAGCACAAACTCGATGCCCTCGCGCCTCGCGGCGTCGATGAAATCGAGAATCTCCCCTCCAGGCAATCCGAACATCCGCGTGATGCCAGCTTCACGCAGCGTACGGGCGAACACTTCAGCACAGGTCGACATCCAGCACCTCCACCAACGAGACCGTACCGACCACGGCTGTTCGCCCGCGGGGGCGTCCTGGGCCATCAGAAGGGCTGAGCATCCGAACCGGCGTCCTGCGGCAGCAGCCCGCGCGCGCGGTAGAACCGCTCCGCGCCGGGGTGCAGCGGGACCGGCACTTCGTCCGGCAGGTCCGCCGGATCCCACCGCTCGAAGCCAGGGTGCACCTTTCGCAGGTAATCCTGATGCTCATAGAGTGCTTTCGTCACGGCGTAGACGATGGACTCGTCGACCGCGTCGACGGTGAACAGCAGGCTCGGCAGCGCCACAGTTTCCACCGTGTAGTCCTGGTTCGGGTAGCTGCCAGGGGCCACGGTCAGGTCCACGAACCCCCATCGCTCCGCCATCGTCTTCCGCAGCCCGGCGGGAACCGAGAGAAACCGTGCCGGACGGGTCACCATCAGCTCGGTGAGCTGCGGCGACGGGTCATTGACGAACGTGAAGACGGCGTCGAGCCGCTCGTCCTTCCAATCGTCGAATCGCTGACCCGTGCCGGACAGGCGCAGGGCGTGCCCGCGCTGCTGCCAGCGGTCCAGGGTCACGTGCTTCACGTCCAGAATTGCGGTGAGGCAGAAGAGCTCGCCCGAGCCCGGCGGGCCGCTGCCCAGACGAATGGTCCGCTCGAGCGACACCAGGTCCTCGACGGTCTCCAACTGGAGATCACGTTCGGCCAGAACGTGCAAGGTGTTGAGCACCAGCGAGGCGACCATTCGCAGCTTTGGCTGCGCCTCGCGGAACGGGGGCTCGCCGCGGTACGCGGCCGTGAGGAACGGTCCGTACGAGATGCCGAGGTCCATGCCGGTCATCGAGACGCGAACGGGGTTCGAGACGCCGCCGGCGCCGGGCACGGCCGTGATCGGATGGCCGTTGAAGGCGAGGTTCGCTTTTTCGGCGAGCGCAGAGCCGATCGTGTACCAGGTGCTGCCGGTGCTGCCCGTGATGATGTTGGTGCGAGGGGCCACGCGTCCGTCGCGCGCGGCGTCGGCGCATGAGGCGAGGAGCGCACAGGTGGCGATGGCTGCCGCGGATCGGGTCTTCATCGGATCGTCCCTTCAGTACGCCACGGCGAAGCGCTCCAGCTTCGCCAGGTCGAGCTCGATGCCGAGGCCGGGCGCGTCCGGGACGGCGAGCGTCACCGCGCTCTCCGGCACCGGCTCCTTGACGATATCGTCGATCGTGCGCGCGAGGGGCGACCCGTGGATCCCGCGCGCGAACGAGGGCCACGACGCCGCGAAGTGCAGGGCCGCGGCAAGGCCCACGCCTGACGCCGTGTCGCTGCCGGGCAGCGCGTCCAGGTGAGCGGCTTCGGTCACCGCAAGGAGCTTCCGCGCCACGGTGAAGCCGCCCACGACGGGGAGCTTGATGTGCACGCCGTCGGCGGCGCGCGCCTTGACGACGGCCAGCAGGTCCTCGACGGTCGTCGCGCTTTCGTCGACAACGATGGGGGTCGTCACCGCCTCGCGCACGTCGCGCAAGCCCTCGAGCTGGGTGTGGTGCACGGGTTGCTCGATCCACTGTACGCCAAACGGTTCCAGGGCGCGGATCGCGCGGATCGCATCCTTGACGCCGTACCCCTCGGTCATGTCGATCTTGAGCGACGGCCCGGACCCGATCGCCGCCCGAACCTTCTCGAGGCGCCGCACGTCCTCGGTGAGGTTGCCCGAGATCTTGATCTCGATCTGGGTCAGGCCCAGGTCCGCGGCACGCCGCGCCGCCTCGGCCATCTCGCCAGGCGACATGACCCCGATGCCGTACCCCGGCCCTTCGATCGGCACGTGGGCAGCCGATCGCCCGCCGAGCAGCGCCCACACGGGCACGTCCAGCAGCTTGCCTGCGAGATCGTGAAGGGCGATGTCGATGCCGCCCTTGGCAAACGTCTCCCCCAGGCGCGCGCGATTCATGCGCGTCCAGATCTCGTGAACATTCAGGGGATCCGCGCCGAGAATGGCGGGGGCGAGATGATCTCGAATCGCCAGCGCCGTGCCCACCAGCGAGTTCGAATTGAACTTGTTCGTCGAGAGCGCCTCGCCGATGCCTGTCACGCCGGCGTTGGTCTCGATGCGCACGAGCACGTTCTCGAGAGCGTCGAGCGCGCCGATGGCCTGCCAGTGGACCCGCCGATAGGGAATGCGGAACGGGATGGCCGTGACGGCGGTAATGCAGGCGCCGGTGCGAGCGTGCCTCACTCCCCTGCCTCGGCCAGCACCCGCATCATGATCTCCGCGTAGATGCGCGCACACTGATAGACGCCGTCGATGTCGACCCACTCGTCGGGCGCGTGAGCGTTGCCTCCGACGTTCGCGCTCCAACTGATCCACTTCGTGCCGATCCGCCACAGATCCGGGCGACCGCCGCCGCGGCTGCCGACGAAGCCCGGCGTCCGGCCCAGGCGCGAGATCGAGACCTCGCGGATGGTCCTCACCAGCCGGTCGTCCACCGTGATCGACGTCCAATGGCGATAGGGCACGACCTGCGTGCCGGGAAGCGTCTCGATGGTCACGTCGATCCGGGGATCGGCGGCCTTCAGCCTCGCCAGCATCGCCTCGAGCTCCCTCATCACGCCCTCGACCGTCTGCTTCGGATTGAGCCTGATGTCCACCTGCGCGACGGCGCGGTCGGGAATCTGATTCACCGCCTGCCCGGCCTGGATGGTGCCAATCTCCACGCGCGGCGTGCCGCCCAGGCTGGTAAACAGTGGGTGCTTCTCGAACGTCATCCACGAGTCGACGTCCCCCAGGGCCACCAGCACCTTCGAGAGCGTGGAGGCGGCGTTCACCCACGGGGTGTCTCCGCCCGGGTGCGCCGACCGGCCCCGCGCGGTGATCCTCAGCCAGATGTGGCCGGCCGCGACCTGCACGATGTCCGGTCCTCCGTCGGTATCGAGATACCAGTCCGTCTTGATCAAGTCCCTCTGGGTATCGACGACCCGCGGCAGCACGTGGTCCTGGGCGCCTTCTCCGGGAATGTACGCGTGGACGAGGTCGCCGCGCAGCCGGACCCCTGCGCGCCGCAGCGCGCGCGTGGCGACCAGCAGCGCCGCGATGCCACCCTTCTGATCCGCCGCGCCGAGGCCGTAGATCCGTCCATCGCGGACCTCGGCACCGTACGGATCGACGCTCCATCGCGTGCGATCGCCCACCGGCACGGTGTTGTAGTGCCCCATCATCCCGAGCGCCGGGCTACCCGTTTCGCCGCGGAGACGCCCGATGACGATCGGGTAGTGCGGCGTCGGCTCGAGAACGTGCACCGTCATGCCCAGCTTCTTCAACTCGCCCTCGAGGAACCCGGCGATCTCGCGGTGCACCGCCAGGCGTCCCTCGCTGTACTCGCTCCGAATCCGCACCAGTGCGCGCGTCAGGTCCACGGCCTCCTGCCGATCGATCGCGGCGAGGACCCGATCGAGGGCCGGCGGCGTCCGGGACGATTGGGCCAGAACGTTCATGGCCAGGCACGCCGCCAGCGCGCCGGTCGCGAACACCCGCCCGAGGGCCTGGATCGAACCCACCATGTGAGATCTCCAACACGACAACCGGCACAGCCCGTCGACTCTCGCGTCAACCGGACACGACGGCGAGGCGCCGCTGAGCTTCCAGGCGGCGCCACTGCGATGCATACACGGCCGACATCGCCGCCAACCCGCCGAGCAGCCACGGGAGGCTGGAGGCGAGCGACGGCTAAGCCGTCGCCAGGAGGCAGGCCAGTGCGGCCGGCGCCAGAATCAGGCGCCGGCCGACGCTCAGCGGGCCGCGCAGGTACCCCTGGAAGATCGCCGGCAGGAGGGAGAGGCCGACGAGCGCTGCCAGGAAGTCGTAGAGCATCAGCGCGACGTTGCCGCTCAGCAGGTGCGAGTAGACGAGGAGCAGCGGCACGATATACAGCGCCTTGGCGACTCGAAACGTTTCCCACCCTGTGCGCATCGGCGGCGAACCCGCAATCGAGGCTGCCACGAACGCGGTCGTGCACACCGGCGGCGTGATCGTCGAGTCCTGGGCGAACCAGAAGATCACGAGGTGCGCGGTGAGCAGCGGCACGCCGAGATCCGCGAGCGCCGGGGCCGCCAGCGTCGACACGAGGATGTACGACATCGTGGTGGGAAGGCTCATCCCCACGACGAACGAGATGAGGGCCACGAGCACGAGCCCGAGCAGGACCGAGTCCTGCGCAAAGGCGAGCGTGATCGACGTGACCTTGAGCATCAGCCCGGTGCTGGTGATGATGCCCATCACGACGGCCGCCGTGGCCGAGGTCACCGTGACAATGAGCGCGCCTCGCGACGTCATCTCGAAGGCGGTCACGAGCTTCGCCGGCGTGATACGCGTGTCCCGTCGCGCGTAGCTTACGACGATGAGCGCCACGATGCTCAACGCCGAGGCATAGAACGGCGTGTAGCCCGCTATCAGCAGGGCCACGAGGAACACGAGCGGCGTCACAAGGTGAATCCCCCGCCCGAGGATCGCGACTATCGCCGCCGCGTCCGACCCGACGCCCCGCGCGAGCCCACGCTTCGCCGCCTTCACGTGCACGTGGGCGAGGACGCTGGCGAAGTAGAGGATCGCCGGAAGAATGGAATACGCGAGGATCGTGATCAAGGGAATGCCGGTCAGCTCGGACATGATGAAGACGCCGGCGCCCATAATTGGCGGCATCATCGCCCCGCCGACGCCCGCCGCCGTCTCGATCGCCGCTGCCTCCACCGCCCGGAAGCCGTGGCGTTTCATCAACGGAATCGTGACGCTGCCGGTCGTCACGACATTCGCGGCGGTGCTGCCGGACACCATCCCGAGGAGCGCGCTGCTGACCACGGCCACCTTCGCCGGCCCGCCGACGAAGCGGTCGCCGAGGGCGCTGGCGAGATCCATGATGATCTGCTGGCCGCCTCCGACCTGCAACAGGCTCGCGAAGATCAGGAAGGTGAAGAGGTAGGTGGCCATGATCCCCGTGATCACGTTGAAGAGACCTTCGGGCACCAGATACAGGTGGTCCACCAGCAGCGAGAGCCGCACGCCCTGGTGCTCGAGCGCGCCGGGCATCAGGGGCCCGCCCAGGGCGTACACGAAGAAGAGCAGTGTCGTGACGACGAGCGTCCACCCGATCATGCGTCGCGTGGCCTCGAGCACGACGGCGATGGCGGCGAGCCCCAGGATGAAGTCGGGCCACGACAGCGGGTCGACATACACCATCCGCCACATCAGCCGTTGCTGATTGACGACGATCCAGCCGAACGCGGCCACGCTGACGATCGCGAGCGCGAGGTCGGCGATCGAGATCGGCGCCCGCCGGCGCGCGGGATAGTAGAGGAACACCAGCGGAACCGTGAACATCAGGTGCCCCGCCGCCCTCGTCATGGCGTCCCACCAACCGGAGAACGCGCACCACAGTGTCAGAAGCGGCAGCGCGATGGCCGCGGCCCTGGCGATGCCGCCGAGCGGGCCCGTCAGAGGACGCTGTGCGGCCTCGGTCTCCTCGGCCTCGAAGGCGGCGGGGACGTGGCCGTCCCTGAGCTCCGCGGCATCGCCGGTCACGGGTGCGCCGCCCCATCGTCCAGGACGATGCGCAGCGGCTGGGTCTGCTCCCGGCCTCCGATCGAGAGCGTCACCTCGTAATCGCCGATCGGCACCACAGGGCCGGGTCGGCCCGCGTTGCCCGCTGCCAGCAACCGCCTCGAGTCGTTGCCGCCGACGCGACGCCACATCGGAAGCGGCGCCGCATCTGCGCCACGGAGGTCCCAGAGTACGCGGTTGATACCAGCCTGGGACGAGCCCACCAGCTCCCGAACCAGCGTGCCCGTGTTGTCCCGAACGGTGATCCGAGCCGGCCCGGTCGACCCGGCCTTCAAGTAGTAGTAGATGCCCGCTCCGGGCGGCGCCATCCCGCTCGAATCGCCTTCCCGCACGAGCTCGGCGTACGGATTCGGCGCCGCGAATCGCCTGGCGCCGCTCGCCGCTTTGTTCTTCGTCAGGTCGATGTTCCAGAGGACCGCGGGCGCCGGCGGGAAGAGGTGCGCGTCGCGCGCGCGTACCTGAGGTGACAGCGCCTGGAGCGCGCTGATGTCCAGCACGTACAGGCTCCGACCGTGCGTGCCGGCGACAAGCTCCGGCTCGCGCGGATGGATGACGAGGTCGTCGACGGGAACGGTGGGCAGACCAGTGCTCAATCGCTGCCATGACCGCCCGCCATCCACCGATGTGAAGACCGATGTCTTCGTGCCGGCGAACAACAGATCGGGATTGCGCCGATCGCCACGGATGACGCTCACCGGGACGCGCCTGGGCAGGTTGCTGACAATGGAGACCCAGGTCTGGCCGAAGTCGCCGGTGCGATAGAGGTGGGGCTCGAAGTCGTTGTCCCGATGGGCGTCGAGGCTGACATAGGCGGCGCCCGCGTCGAAGCGTGACGCCTCGACCCGGCTCACCCAGGCCGTCATCCGCCCATCGGGTCCCTTCGGCGCCCCCGGAAGCCGGTCCGCAAGACTGATCCACGACCCGCCGCCGTCACGTGTCACCAGCAGGTTCCCGTCGTCGGTGCCCGCCCAGAGCACCGATGGGTCCTTCGGCGATTCGGCAAGCGTGGTGATCGTCGCGCCTTCGCCTGTGCGGGGGCTCGGCTGGCCCTTGGTGAGATCGGGGCTGATGGCCGTCCACGCGTCGCCGCGGTTCGTGCTCCGGAACACCCGCTGCGCGGCGATGTAGAGCGTCGCTGGACCGTGGGAGGACAGCAGCACAGGGGTGGTGAAGTTGAAGCGGAGGGCCGGTTCTCCTCGCCCGGCTCTCGGGCGAATGCCGCGCCGCGCGCCGGTGCCGAGGTCGATTCGGAGCAGGTTGCCGTTCTGCGACGCCGTGTAGATCAAGTTGTGATTGGTGGGATCGACGTGCGTATACGCGCCATCGGCGCTGGCGACCTTGTACCAATCATTGGCGGTGACGCCGCTGCGATGACGCGTGGCGCTCGGTCCTCCCCACGTACCGTTGTCCTGAAGTCCGGCGTAGACGAAGTACGGCTTGCGCATGTCCACGCCGATGCGCACGACCTGGCCGATCGGCATCTGGTGAGCCTCCCAGTGCGCGCCGCGGTCGTAGGTTGTGTAGAGGCCGCCGTCCGAGCCGACGATCAGGTGATTGGAGCTTGCGGGATCGATCCACATCGCGTGAAAGTCGCCGTGGATGAAATCGCTCGTCAGGAACGAGGAGAACGCCCACTCCTCCTCTTCGAACGACTGTCCGCCGTCGTTCGAGGACCACGTGCGGACCATCAGGGCGTAGACGCGGTCTGGATTGTTCGGATCGACTCGAACCTTCGAGTAATAACCCTCTCGTTCGTTCAGCGGGCTCGTCCGGATCCACGTCCTGCCGCGATCGTCCGAGCGGAAGACGCCTCCCCCGGTGTCCAGCTCCGGCATTGCGAGGAGCACGCGGAGCTGCGCCTGTTGCCCGCGGCTCATGCCCGCCACCACGGCGCTGCGGGGCTCGCCGGGCGCGCCCGCCTCGATGAGCCGTCGAAGTCCCGCCGCTTCCTCGGCATCAGGCGGATCGCTGCCGGCCAGCAAGTCGCGAAGGCGATTGGCAACCGCCGTGGTCAACGTCACCCAGACGGGCGCCACCTCCACGATCGCGTAGATCCGGTCAGGCCGGCTCGGCGCCACCCGCAGGCCGATCCGTCCGACGCGCCGGGTGGGCAGTCCCTGCGTCAGCGGCGTCCAGCTCTCGCCGCCGTCGGTTGTCTTGTAGATGCCGCTGCCTTCCAGTATGGAGATGCCAACGCTGTCAAAATCGTCGAAGCGCTCGCTGCGGCGCCCGTAGGCCGCCGCGTACACCACCTGCGGGTCGCGAGGATCCATCGTCATGTCGACGAAGCCGGCATCCTCGCTGATGAACTTTACGTGCCTCCAGGTGCGCCCTCCGTCACGCGTGCGGTACAGGCCCCGCTCAGGGTTCGGTCCCCACAGATGCCCCGCCGCCGCTACGTAGACAATGTCCGGGTTGCCGGGGTGGATGATGATGCGGCCGATGTGGTGCGTGTCGGCAAGGCCCATGTGCGAGAACGAGCGGCCGCCGTCGAGCGACTTGTAGACGCCGTCGCCCCAGGGGGCATAGCTGCTGGCATTGACTTCTCCGGTGCCGACCCACACGATGTCCGGATTGGAGTCGGAGACGGCGAGGGCGCCGATTGATCCCGAGCCGTAGCGGTCGAAGATGGGGGTCCAGGTCGTGCCCCTGTTGACCGTCTTCCAGACACCCCCCGACGCCGTGGCGCAGTAGACCGTCGTCGATTGGCCGTTCGGGACGGCGATGTCCGTCACCCGGCCGCTCATGTTGGCGGGACCAATCGAGCGCCAGGGCACGTTGGCGAGACCCGCGCCGGGCGTGTCCGGCTCGCCGGCCGCCGTCGCCGCGCCGGCAACCAGCAGGAGGAGCGGCAGCACACGCAAGAACGGAAGGCCAGAACGCATGGGGCCAGTCTTTCGCTCAAGACCTCCCGATCGAAGAGACAGACAGGGTGTACGAACCGAACTGTCGTGCCAGCTCAGGCGAGGGTTGCAGGGGGTCATGTGTCGAAGTCTCCAAAACTGGCGCGGGACACGAGGGGACCGGCGGGCACGGGGTACGACAGTTTCGATAGGTCGCGCCCGGCTGTCGCTCGCAGGGGCCGGGGCTCTCTGCCATCATGGCGGCGCGTGAAGGACGGCCGATGGTAAACCGGCCGGGAGGAGCGAGATGGACACGAAGCGCCTGCATGGCACGGTCGCGGTGATTGCGACGATCGTCGTGCTTTCATCAGTGGTTGCGGCCGGCACCCTGGGGTCGTGGGACGCTGACGAACGGCAGCCGGCCCGCCCGGCTGATTGGAGCCCCGTCCAGCTGCCAGGCCCTGACCAGCACCCGCCGGAGCTGCTGCAACTGGCGAAAGAGGTGCGCGCTCTTCGAAGCGCCACCGTGAGGGCCGGCACGGTACAAGACTACGCCGCGACCGCAGCGAAGCAGAAGAGCGCGTTGCCGTCCCTCAAGCAGAAGCTGAACGGCACCAGGACCGATGGCTGGTCGGTGCACAGCAAGGTCGACTACCTCCTGCTCCGCTCGGAGCTGGACAACCTCGAGTTCACGCTGCGAGTCTGGCGTCCCACCTCCCGCAACCCGAGCTTCTATGTCAACGCCGCGATCAACGGCGTCGGTCGTCACCTGACGGGCGGGCGCTACATGCGCGGGGACGCGATGCCGTACAGCCGCGAGCGCGCGCAGGCCATCCTGCAGGCGCTGGCGGACACCGGCCCGATTCTCGACCAGGGGCGGAAGAACCTCACGGAAATCGTGTCTGCGCTGGCCGACGTCGCTCTGGAGCATCCCGGCGGTGGCTACTACACCGAGGGCGGGCAACTGACGTTCATCGAGCAGAACTACGAGAAGTGGGCCAGACTCACCGCCGCGCACTTCCCGCAGCCTGAAGCCGGCCAGTTGGTGGCGACGGCGGCCAAGGCGGCCGGCGAGCTGAAGGCGTTTGGCGGATGGCTCGAGTCGAATCGCGGCCGGATGTCCGGCACGCCCGCGATCGGCCTTGACGCCCTGAACTGGTACACGAAGCACGTGCTCCTGATGCCCTACGACGCCAGCCAGCTCCAACTGCTGGCGGAGATGGAGCGCGGGCGTGCCGTGTCCTTCTTCCAGTTCGAGTCGCACAAAAACCGGCACCTGCCGAGGATCGACCCGGCCAAGACGTACAGGCAATATCTCGCATGGGACGACGAGACCGCGCTCATCATCCGTCGCTGGTATGTCGAGGATCAGCAAATCCTCAGCGACCGCGACTACCTGCTCGACGTGAAGTCGGAGGAAGGCCTCTACCTGCTGCCCTTCGGCCTGATTTCGTTTCCGAAGGAAAACAAGCCCGACGTGAAGCGAATCCTGCTGGTGCCGCCCGATCACTGGCGCGCGGTCTACTCGAACATGGGATTTCGAACGGATCCCGGAGTCCTGCACGGGCACGAGTACTGGCCTGGGCACTACTACGAGGGCGAAGTGCAGCGGCGCAACCCCTGCCCCGTGCGGCCTGCGCATCGTGACGGCGCGCACAGCCAGGGATGGTGCAACTATCACGAGGAGCTTCCGGTCCATCTGGACTTCCCGTTCGTACGCGGGCCACGCGCGCGCGAGCTCGTGTACATCAATAATCTCCAGCGCGCCGACCGCATCCTGATGGGTCTGAAGGTCCTGAGCGGCGCGCTCTCGCCGAAGCAGGCGATGGCGGAGATGACCAAGACGGTGCCGCCCCTTGGTCCCGGCCTCGGCGTGCGGCCCGAGGAGGCGTTCGAGGAAATCGAGGGAATCATCCAGCGCGGCCTCGATCACGGGATGACGGGCAGGCTCCAGATCTTCCAGCTCCTCGCGGAGCGGAAGCTGCAGCTCAAGGACGCGTTCGACTTCCGGGAGTTCAATGATGCTCTCATCAGCATGGGCTCGGTACCGTTGTCCTTGCTGCGCTGGGAGCTCACGGGACTTGACGATCAGGTGAAGCAGCTGTGGAGCGCGGAGCCGCTCAGAGCGACCGAACCATAGATGCCCATCCGTTCGACGTCAATGCAAAGGAGCATGTTTTGACACTTGGGACGGCCTCGCTCACCAATCAGAACAAGCCCGGCCTCACGGCTCCCGTCGAGACGGTTGAAGCCCGGACGCTCTCGATTCCACTGCGCAAGCCGCTCGCGTTCTCGACACGGTACGTCGTGCGCCGCGAATACACGGTCGTCCGCGTGCGCACCGCAGACGGCCGCGAGGGGGTCGGGTACTGCTACTGCGGCAATCGTTCGGGCATTCTGGTCACGCAGTTCGTGCGTGAGCTGCTCCGCGAGCACGTGATCGGGCTGGATCCGCTGTCGGTCGAGACCATCTGGTCGAATATGTACCGCGACGCAATCCTGCTCGGCCGCTGCGGAGCCGCGGTGCGGGCGATCAGCGCCATCGACGTAGCGCTGTGGGACCTGATCGGCAAGGCCACGAGCCTGCCGCTCCATCGCCTGCTGGGTGGCCCGAAAGCGGACCGCGTTCCCTGCTACGCGAGCGGCGGCTACTACTGGGAAGAGGTGGACCCCTGCCGGTATGTCGCCGAGGAGCTCGAGGGCTACGTCGCGGCGGGCTTCACGGCGGTGAAGATCAAGGTCGGGCGCCTGTCGGCCCAGGAGGAGATTCGACGGGCGCGGGCGGCGCGGGCGGCCATCGGCCCGGATGTCATGCTGATGATGGATGCCAACAACGCGTGGCCAGACGCAGCGACCGCCATTCCGGCCATCAACGCGCTCGCCGAGGTGCACCCCTTCTGGATCGAGGAGCCGCTCATGCCGGACGACCGGCGTGGCCACGCGGCCATCAGGCGCAAAGTGTCGGTTCCAATTGCCACCGGCGAGATCGAAGCGACACGTTGGGGATTCGGCGAGCTGCTCGAGGTGGACGCGGTCGACATGCTGCAACCAGATGCCACAGTCCTCGGCGGGATCACCGAGTTCAGGAGAGTCGCGGGCATGGCAGCGGGCCGGAACGTTCCGCTGTACCCGCACTGGATGCACCACCTGCACACGTCGCTGGTCGCCTCCATCCCGAACGCCGTCATGGTGGAGTTCTTTCCCGACCGCAGCGTCCTCAACCTCGGCGAGGTGCTGGAGGAGGAGATTCGCGCCGACCACGGAACGCTGCCGGTGCCCCAGGAGCCTGGCATCGGCCTGCGGTTCGACATGAAGGCGCTCGACCGGTTTGCCGTCGATCGCTGGTCATAGCGCGAGGCGGGAGCGATTCTCGACGTCTTCGACCGTGAGCCGCCTCCAGAGCGTGAGATCTGGTCGCTCCCGACGTCGTGGTGACGCCGCACATCGCCGCCGAGCCGGACGGGTGGCCGGTGGAACTGGTGCGGCTCTTCTGCGCCAACCGGCGACGATGGATGAAGGATGAGCCTCTCCGGAATGTCGTCAACCCGGCCTCCGGCGACTGGCGGCCCCCGCGGCGAAGCCCATGTGTGCGTGATTGGCGCAGGCGTGATGGGCGCCTCCGCTGCCTTCCAGCTCGCGAGGCACGGGATGAGCGTGCTGCTCGTCGACCGCTCGATGCCCGGCTCGGAGGCCTCGGGCGCGACGGCGGGAACGCTCGCCGTCCAGAACAAGAAGCCGGATCTGATTCCGATCGTTCTCCAATCGCTCGACATGTGGGCCGAGCTGTCGGACTGCCTGGGCTCGGACGTGGAGTACGAGGTCCGCGGCGGCTTCCGCCTCGCGCACACCGACGAGGACGTCGAACGGCTCGAGCAGGCAGTGAAGGCGCAGCAGGCGCTTGGCGCTCCGGTCGAAATGGTCTATGCACCGCAGCTCCATGCCGAGGCCCCGTACCTCGCCGCGTCGGTTCGTGCGGCCAGCTACTGTCCCCGAGACGGCATGGCGAACCCGTTCGCGACGGTTCGCGCCTTCGTGCGTGCCGGGCGGGCGCTCGGAGTCGAGTGCTGGTTCAACTGCGCCGTCACCGGAGCCGACGTCCGCGGCGATCACGATTTCGCGCTCAGGACCACCCGCGGTCCTGTGTCCTGTTCGGCTGTCATTGCTGCGGCCGGAGCCTGGAACCTCGAAGTTGCGCGGCTGGTCGGCGTGGAGCTCCCGATCCACACGGAACTGCTCCAGGCCATCATCACCGACGTCGGCCCGGCGATCTTTCCGCACGTCGTCACGCACGTGCGAGGCAACCTCACGCTCAAACAGCAGAGGGTCACCGGAAAAATCCTGATGGGAGGCGCGTGGCCCGGCCAGGGCGATCGGCAGACGGGGACAAAGCACGTGCGCCGCGACAGCCTGCTCGGAAATCTCAAATGGGCCACCGAGACGATTCCCGCCATACGCCGGAGCCGGCTGTTGAGAAGCTGGGTGGGATTCGAGGGACGGACGCCAGACAAGATGCTGCTGTGCGGTCCGATGGGTCCGAAAGGCTTTTACATCCTTGGCTGCTCGGGTGGAGGATTCACGCTGGCGCCGGTCGCGGGGCGAATCGCGGCCGAGTTCGTCGTGTTCGGCGCGCCGCGGATTGCCTGCGAGGAGCTGAACGTGCGCCGGTTCCTGCGCGAGCCGGCCGCGCAACCGTCCGGGGGGACGTCATGAACAACAACAAAGTGAATTGGAAAGGCAGCTTCATCGCGGCCGTCACGCCGTTCACCGCCGACGGTGCCGTCGACGAGCGAGCGTTCGTAGACAACCTCTCGCTTCTCGCCGGCGAAGGCGCACATGGCTTCGTCGTGTCCGGATGCACCGGCGAATCATGGGCGATGACGGCGGCCGAGAAGGCCCGCCTCTTCCGGCTCGCCGTGGAGAGCGTGGGGCGGCGCGTGCCGGTCATCGCGGGAACCGGAACGATTTCGACCCAGGCCGTCATCGACCTGAGCCTCGAGGCGAAGAAGGCAGGCGCCGAGGGCGTCATGGTGCTCCCGCCGTACTACTGCATGGCGGGCCGGCGCGAGATCGTGGAGCACTATCGAACGATCTCGAACGCCATCGAGCACCCGATCCTGGTGTACAACGTGCCGCGGCGCACCGGTTTCAACCTGACGCCCGACGTCCTCGAGGAGCTCGCCGAGATCGAGTGGGTCGTCGCCGTCAAGGAGAGCTCGAACGACTTCATCCAGACTGAACTGACCGTACGCCGCCTGGGCGGCTGCATCCGCGTGTTCACCGGTCATTCGGCCGAGCGGGGCGTGCCGGCCGTGTTGATGGGCGCCGACGGCTACGTCAGCTCGACGGAATCGCAGGTCATGGGGCGTGAGGCGATTGCGATGTACGACCTCGCGGCACGCGGCGACATCGCGACGGCGCAGGCCGTGCAGATGCGGGCGCTGACGCTCGACGAGCTCCTCAAGCCGATCGGCACGTTCCCCTGCAACCTCAAGACCGCCATGAATCTGCTCAGGCGTCCAGGGGGAGACCCGCGACGGCCGCTGCTGCCCCTGACGGCAACGCAGGTCGAGAGCGTTCGTGTCGCGCTCGATAAGCTGAAGCTGACGGCTGGGGTCGCATGAGCGGGCGCCGCCTGACCACCGGCGTGGAACGCGGGCGACCCGTCACGCTCCTGGTTGACGGAGCGCAGATCGAGGCGTTCGAGGGCGAGTCGATCGCCGCGGCCCTGCTGGCCGACGGACGCCGGGTCCTTCGGTACTCGCCCCGGGAGCACGAGCCCCGCGGCCTCTTCTGCGGGATGGGAATCTGTTTCGAATGTGTCGTCGCGATCGACGGCGACCGGCGCGTGCGTGGCTGTGTGACTCCTGTGCGTGACGGCATGACGATCGCCACACGCGGCTGATGACTGCGCACGACGCGGACCTTGTCGTCGTGGGCGCAGGACCCGCCGGGCTCTGCGCCGCCATCGAGGCAGCACGGGCGGGCCTGGACGTGCTCGTCGTGGACGAGAATGCGCGGCCGGGCGGCCAGATTTTTCGACAAGTGCCCGGAGCGTTCAGCGTCACGCACGCGGCAGGCCTCGGACGGGAGCACGCGCAAGGCCAGGCTCTCTTCGACGAGCTGAAAGGGCTGCCTATCCGGTTCCTGCTCGAGTCCACCGTCTGGGGCAGCTTCGAGGAACGCGTGCTGGAAGTCGCCCTTGCCGACCGGACGTTGCAGCTCCGGGCCCGGGCGATCGTGCTCGCCGCGGGTGCCTACGACCGGCCGGTTCCGCTGCCGGGATGGACGCTGCCGGGCGTCTTCACCGTCGGGGGCGCGCAGACGATCCTCAAGAGCCAGCGCATCGTGCCGGGCCGCCGCATCCTGATGGCAGGGACCGGTCCGCTCCAGCTCGTCGTGGCGAGCCAGCTCGCCAAGGCCGGCGCGGAGATCGTGGCCGTGGCCGATCCGGTGCCGACGTGGCGGACGCTGCGGTATACGGCGGCGCTGCTGCGCGCCTGGTCGATCACGCGAGACGGACTCGCCTACCGCCGGAATCTGCTGAAAGCCCGCGTCCCATGGATCACACCGACCGTGCTGGTGCGCATCGACGGCCGGGAGGGAGTAGAACGCGCAACCATCGCCCGCGTCGATGCCGCGTGGCGGCCGATTGCCGGAACGGAACGGACCTTCGAGGTCGACACCGTGTGCATCGGATACGGCCTCGTGCCATCAATTGAGCTGCCGCGGTTGCTGGGGTGCCGCCTCGAGCTCGACGAGGCGGCGGCGGTGTGGGTGCCGCGCCGGAAC
>JBOGIW010000340.1:0-10242 GCA_050748045.1 Vicinamibacterales bacterium
ATGAGCGGCGCCGACGACATGTCGTGATCCCAGATCGCATGGTGCACGAACTGGAAATGCCACTTCCGCTGCCCCGTCTTCAGATCCACGCACACCAGGCTCTCGCCAAAGAGGTTGTCGCCCGGCCGCGTCCCTCCGTAGTAGTCGGAGGTCGGCGATTCGACCGGCAGATACACGAGCCCCAGCTCTTCGTCCACCGTGATCTGCGTCCAGACACCCGTGTTGCCGTTGATGGCCCACGAGTTGTCCAGCCACGTGTCGTTGCCGAACTCGCCGGGCCGCGGGATCGTGTTGAACTGCCAGAGCATCTTCCCCGTGCGCACGTCGTAGGCGCGGGCCACGCCCTTGCTGTTGTTGTGCGTCGTCACGGTCATGCCCTCTTTCATGGCGGACCCGACGAGCACCACGTCCTTGACGACGGTCGGGGTCGAATGGAGGCCGATCTCCCCGGTCTCGAGATCGATCGGCTTGCCGTCGCCGTAGACGACGCCGACCTTCATGTCGACGACGCCGTCCTTGCCGAACGACGGAATCATCTGGCCGGTCTTCGCGTGGAGCGCGATCAGCCGGTAGCCCGGCGTCACGTAGAGCACGCGCTCGTCCCCCTTGCCGTCGGTCCAGTAGGAGAGGCCGCGGCCGGAGAGCTGCCGGGGGGCCGCCGCGCCGCGCTTGCCCTCGGGATAGCGGTGCGTCCAGAGCAATTCCCCCGTCGCGCCATCGACGGCGATGACCGCGCGCCGCGTGCCGGCCGTCGTGTAGAGGACGCCATTGATCGCCAGCGGCGTCCCTTCGAGCTTGTACTCGGGCCGGGTGCCGAAGCTGTCGGTCTTGAACCGCCAGGCGACCTCGAGATCCTTGAAGTTGGCCGCGGTGATCTGGTCGAGTGGCGAGTACTTCGACCCGCGGGCGTCCGCCGTGTAGTGCGTCCAGTCGCCTTTCGCGGTGCTGGGCTGATAGCCGGACTGGGTCGATACGCCTGTCGTGGCAAGGCCGCCGAGAAGGGCAACGAGCGCGACGACTCGAACAATTCGCGGCATGGGCAGCTCCTGGAAGAGGCGGGGGGATTATAGCTGGTCGGGGGTTTGAACGGGTTCGGGGCTATACTCCGGTGCTCGGAGCGGCTCTCGATTTGATACTCACTCTCGATTTGGTTCAGACCGTCGCGTTCGCAGGCGTCATTCTCTTCGTCGGCTACGGCATTCGACAACTGGTCCCGGCGCTCGCCCGGGTCAACATCCCCGCGCCGGTCTGCGGGGGCCTTCCGGTGGCGGCCATCCTGGCCGTGCTGTACTTCTACGACATCCAGCCCATCAAGTTCGATACGACGCTGCAGACGCCGCTGCAGAACGCCTTCTTTGCGTCGGTGGGCTTCGGCGCCAGCGTCGCGCTCCTCCTGCGGGGCGGGGTCCTGGTCATCGTCTTCTTCGTGCTGGCCACGGTGGTGGCCGCCCTCCAGAACCTCGTCGGGGGGCTCGTGGCCATCGGGCTCGGTCAGCACCCGCTCATGGGCGTGCTCGCGGGCTCGGTGACGCTGACAGGCGGCCCCGCCACCGGGCTGGCCTTCGCCCCCTTTTTCCAGGAGGCCGGCGTGCCCGGAGCGGCCACGCTGGCCGTGGCGGCCGCCATGGTGGGCATCGTGGCCGGAGGCGTGATCGGCGGTCCGATCGGCACGTATCTGATCGAGCGCAGGGGGCTCGCCCCGCGCGACGCATCGGCGCCGGGACGCCCGCCGCGGGAGACGATGGAGGGGGTGGTCGAGCGCCAGTTCGTGGACCCGGTCGCCGAGACCCCGCCGGGCGAGGACGTCGAAGCTTACGTCCTCGTCAAGCACCTCGTCATCGTGCTCGCGGCCATGGCCATCGGCCTCTGGGTGAGCAACTGGCTGACGGCGTCGCTGAAGCAGTTCGACATGACGCTCCCGGTCTACATCGGCGCCATGATCATCGCGGCGATCTTTCGCAACCTCGACGACCTGACGCGCGTCTTCGGGATCTCGCAGCGCATCATCGACGACCTCGGGACGGTGGCGCTGTCGCTCTTCCTGGTGATGGCGCTGATGACGCTGCGGCTGTGGGAGATTGCCGGCCTGGTGCTGCCGCTCCTCATCATCCTGGCGGCGCAGGTGCTCCTCATCGTCGCGCTGTGCCTCATCGTGGTTCCGCGCGTGATGGGTCGCGATTACGACGCCGCGGTCATGTCGGGCGGGTTCGCCGGCTTCATGCTCGGCACGACGGCCAACGCCATGGCGAACATGGGGGCGCTCGTCGAACGCTACGGCCCGTCGCCGAAAGCCTACTTCGTCGTCCCGCTGGTTGGCGCCTTCGCCATCGATTTCACCAACGCCATCCTGATTACGTTCTTCCTGAATTTGTGGCGATGAAGCGCCGTGTCCTCACGGCGCGAGCGGGTAGACGACCACGCCGTCGAAGCTGACGCGCGCCTGCTCGTTCAGCGCGGCCACGGCGCGAGAGCCCGGGAATCTGGCGCGGAACATGTCGATCTCGAACTCATCGCCGATGAAGAACAGATCGTAGCCGTGGCGCCGGAGATGATCCAGCGCGACGTCGATCTCGGCGGGGCGAACCGCCTCGAAGCGCAGGATGTCGCGCCCGGTGTAGAACCGCAGCGTGCCGGAGTGCGAGTTCGACACGAAGACCGACTGCTCCGGCAGTTGCCGGGCGAACTCCACGGCACGGGCGTAGCGCGCGTCGCCGACTCGTTGCATGAACACACCTTCCTTCAGGCAGAGATGCCAGCCATACGCGGCGACGGCCCCGGCGACGATGGCGACGGCGATGACGGCAAGACCGCGCCGTCGGGCCCGCGCGACCGCCGCGACCGTCACGACGCCGACGCCGGCACACAACGCGGGATAGGCGGGCAGCAGGAACCGGAGGTAGCCCCAGTCGTTCGGGTTGAACACCAGGAACGGCAAGTACGTCGCCAGCACCAGGAGGGGAGGCGCCAGGGTGACGAGAGCGATCCGCCGCCGATGCGGCCCATCGTGACGCACGGCGAGCACCGCCAGGAGGCCCAGGAGCGGCAGCGGCGTGTTCGTCCGCAGGAACCACCAGCCGTACTGGAGCAGGTTCGGCGTGATGGCGTCGAGCGAATAGTAGAGGGCGAGCGAGCCATAGCCCGACTCGAGCGGCGATCCGAAGTAGTACCAGTTGAGCGTTCCGACGAAGGCGCAGGCAACCGCAACCGGTATCGAGAAGGCGACGAGCCGCCGGCGCGCGCTCTCCCCTCCGGCGAGCAGCAGGAACGCCACGCCGGCGAGCGGCACGAGGTTGGGACGCGTCAGCACGGCGAGGCCGGCTGCCGCGCCGGCGAGCCAGGGCTGCGACGGTGGCAGGGCCGCCGCCAACGCGAGCGTGACGAAAGCGGCGACCGGGATGTCGCTCATCGCCTGCTGCTGCATCAGCAGGACGATCGGGCTGCAGACGACGAGGACGGCCGCGATCGCCCCTGCCCCGGGGCCCGCCAGCCGCAAGCCGAGCCGGTACGTGGACCACACGAGCAGGGCGCCGGCGAGCGGCACGACGTAGAACACGGCGCCGGCGCCCGCGACGATCTGGAAGAGCGCCATCATCAGCGGGAGGCCCACCGAATAGGTCGGCGCCAGGATGTGCGTTTGCGGTGTGGGTCGCCAGCCGATCGGCGAGGCGCTGTACGCCGCATCGTCCCACGGCGCGTTCCTCGACCAGTCCGGCGCCAGGACCGTGAGCTGGCCCCGCACGAGGAGCGCCGCCTGGCTCACGTATCCCGACTGATCTGGGCCGGCGGCGATGGTCGTCCCCCATCCGAAGCCGATGATGAGGGCGACGGCCGTTGAGACCGCCGCAACGAGGGGCGGCCAGGATCGAGGCTCCGACAACAGCCCGAGATCGCCGCGCCAGTGGCGGCGCCAGCGGGCCAGGTACAGCGCGGCCAGTGCGAGCCCCGCGATGAGCGGGCGGAGGGGGTTGCGCGAGGAGACGAGCCGCCATTCGGTCTCGATGGCGAAGCCGCCGGTGATCGTCAGCGCGAGGGACCAGAGCAGGGCGGCGAGCGCCACGGCGACGAGCCCGCGTCGAGCGGACCTCATCCCGTCCTCGCCGGCTCCCACTGGAGGCCCAGCGTCACGATGCGTTCGAGCAGCCGCTCGTACGCCAGGCCGGCTCGTTCGGCCGACTCCGCGAAATCCTCTCCGTAGGCGAGGTTCGGGTTCGGGTTGGCCTCGAGGACGAACGGACGGCCGTCGCTCGTGATGCGCAGGTCGATGCGGGCGTAGCCGTTGAGATCGAGGGCGCGGTAGACGCGCTTCGCGAGGTGCTGCACGCGCGCCGTCAGGTCGGCCGGGAGCTCCGCGGCGTCGGTCATGATGCCGTGCTTCTGCTGGTACTTCGTGCTCCACTTCACGCGCTCCGTCGCGATGCGCCAGCGGTTCTCGGGCATCTTCGCGAATGACATCTCCCACACGGGATACACCTGCAGGCGATCGTTGCCGAGCACGCCGACGTACAGCTCGCGCCCGTCGATGAACTGCTCGACGATGGCGGCGGTGCCGAGGCTGTCGTGGATGAACTGGACGCGCCGCCCGAGCTGCTCCTCGTTCTCCACGACCGACGCCTGCGAGATGCCGACCGACGCCTCGAAGAAGAGCGACTTGACGATGAGCGGGTACTGCAGCCTGCGCGCGAGCTTCGGCTTCTGGCCGCGCCGCACGACGGTGAACTCCGGCACGGGGATGCGGTGGTAGGCCAGGAGCTTCTTGGAGAGCGCCTTGTCGCGCGCGAAGATGAGGCCGCGCGGATTGCAGCCGGTGTACGGCATGCGCAGCAGCTCCAGGTACGAGACGACGTTCTGATCGAAGGTCGTGATGCCGGCGAAGGCCTCCAGCAGGTTGAAGACGATCTGCGGCTTGAAGCCGGCGAGGCGGCGGCGGATGCTGGCGAGGTCGTCGTGGACGCCGAGGACGGCGACATCATGCCCCAGCTCGCGCAGGGTCATGATGACGTCGTACTCCATCTTCCACTCGGCCTCGCGCACGTCGATGCCGGCCGTGTCGTCGGGCGGCACGAGGTGTTCGTGCACGAGCGCGAGGATGCGCGTCTTCCTCACAGGAACAAGCGATGCCCGCCGGCATGCAGATAGTTCATCGTCTGCACCGTGAGCAGCACCGTGAACTCCTGGCGGGCCTGCTCCTCGGGGACCGCCAGGCGCAGCTTCAGCTCCTGGCAGCGGGCGATCATGTCCTCGAGGACCTGGTCGATCGTGTACTGGTAAATGCCCGTCCAGTTCGACACGACCCTGCGCACGGGCCGCCGGATCCGCGAGATGAACTGCGCCGCGGTCATGGTGCCGGCCGCCTCCGGCGCGTCCGAGAAGAGCCGCCGCAGATCGCGGTCGTAGAAATCCGGGTAATCGACACCGTAATGCCGGCGCTTGCGGCGGTAGTGCTGCCGCAGCGTCTGCTTGAGGCTGCGAAGCGGATCCACTTCCTCCACGTTCTCGACGCGCGGGCGCTCCCTGGCGAGCGCGTGCATCAGGGTGTCCATGAACGCCAGCTTCTTGAGCGCCGGCCAGCCCGCGTAGCGCTGGCGCCACTCGCTCGTCGGCGTGAGCCACACGGCAAAGGTCTCGGCGAAGTCCTCGTCGGGATGGCTCTGCGCGTACCACGCGTCGAGATGGAGCACGAAGCTCCGGCTGTACGGCTTCGCCGTGTAGAACTCGGGATACGGCTTCGAGGGGGAGCCGAAGACCTGTCGCCGCTGCCGCCGCCGCCGCAGCCGGTAGGCGTTGTCGATGGCATGCCCCGCCTCGTGCCGCAGGATGCGCATGCACCACTCGTGCTCCCCGCCTTCCACTTCCAGCATCTGCGTCTCCTCGAGGCGCGCGAGCCGCGGGTGCGCCAGGTAGAAGGGGATCGCGATCGCGGAGCTGCCGTCGGGCGTGTAGAACTCGTCCGACAGGTAGAAGTGCAGGGGGAAGCGCAGGTTCCGTGAGGCCAGCTCCTCGCGGAGCCGCGCGGTCCGGTCGCCGAGGGTCGTGCCCTCGATCTGGATCGGGAGGTCGGCAAGCCGGAGGTCGAGCAGCTGGTCATCAGGCAGGTCCGCCCAGTCGGGCGGAACCGTCGCACGCGGCATGCACGTGCATGATACGGGAAATCAGTTCGTGCTAGGCTTGTTCCGAATGTCGCTGTCGGTTCAGGATCGCGAGGTGAGCGGCGTCACGGTCGTGCGCGCGGCGGGGCGGCTCACGCTGAGTGACAGCAACGGGGCGCTGAAGAATGCCATCAACGCCCTGGTGGAAGCCGGCCGCCTGCGGTTCGTGCTCAACCTCGAAGGCGTGCCCTACGTCGACAGCTCGGGGCTCGGCGAGATCGCGAGCGCGCACGTCACGGTGAGCCGCACGGGCGGCCGCCTGCTGCTGGCCGCCGTCAACGAGCGCGTGATGGAGGCGCTCACCGTCACGAAGCTGTTGCGCGTGCTCAGCGCGGCGCCCGACGAGCCGGCGGCGATCGCCGAGCTCCAGGGCGCCTAGGCGCGCCCGCCCCGGGGCGGCGCTACAATGTCCGGATGCTGCGCACGCCGATCGTCTCTCCCTTCACCAGGCTCCTGGTCCTCCTCGCGGCTCTTGCGGCGCTCACGCTCGCCGGCACCGCGCAGGAACGCGACCGCGCGAAGATTCCCGACAAGTACAAGTGGAACCTCGCCGACATCTATCCCGATGTCGCCGCCTGGCGCGCCGCCAAGGCGAAGCTCCAGGCCGAGCTGCCGGCGCTGCGCGGCTACCAGGGGAAGCTGGGATCGTCGCCGGCGGCGCCGGCCGACGCGCTCGATCACCTCTACCGGATCGAGAAAGAGCTGTCGCGACTCTACGTCTACGCCAGCATGCTCGCCGACCAGGACACCCGCGAAGCGGAGCCCCAGGGCATGCAGCAGGAGATGCAGCGGCTGGCGGCCGACTTCGGCGCGCAGGTGTCGTACGTGGAACCCGAGATCCTCGAGCTCGGGACCGCGACGATCGAGCGGTTCCTCGCTGCCGAGCCGAGGCTCGAGACCTACGAGTTCTATCTTCGTGACGTGCTGCGACGAGCGCCGCACACGCGCACCGACAGCGAGGAGAAGATCCTGGCCGACGCCGTTCCACTGGCCGGCTCGGCATCCAACATCTTCAACATCCTCTCCAACGCGGACTTCCCGTACCCGTCCGTGACGCTCGGCGACGGGCGAACGGTCGAAGTCGATCAGGCCGGCTACGCCGAGCTGCGGACGCTCCCGAACCGCGCCGACCGGGAGAAGGTGATGTCGGCCTTCTTCGGCGCCCTCGGCAGCTTCGGCCGCACCTTCGGCACGACGATGAACTCGAGCGTGCAGAAGTCGCTCTTCTACGCGAAGGCCAGGAAGTATCCGACGACGCTCGAGATGGCGCTCGACTCGGCCGACATTCCCGTCGCGGTCTACACGCGCCTCGTGGACGGCGTGAACCGGAGCCTGCCCGCCTTCCACCGCTACCTGAAGCTCCGGCAGCGCATGATGGGCGTCGAGCGACTGCACTATTACGACCTCTACGCGCCGCTCGTCGGCTCGGTCGATCTGAAGTACTCGCCCGAGGACGCGCAGAAGCACATCCTGCTCTCGCTCGCGCCGCTCGGGCCCGATTACGCGTCGGTCGTGCAGCGCGCGTTCGGCAACCGCTGGATCGACCTGTTCCCGAACGAAGGCAAGCGCTCCGGCGCGTACTCGAACGGCGGCGCGTACGACGTGCATCCGTACATGCTGCTCAACTACCTTGGCCAGTACAACGACATGGGCACGCTGGCGCACGAGCTCGGGCACACGATGCACAGCTACTACTCGAACAAGACCCAGCCGTATCACCTGGCCAGTTACCCGATCTTCGTCGCCGAGGTCGCCTCCACGTTCAACGAGGCGCTGCTCATCGATCACATGTTGAAACAGATCAAGGACGACGCCACACGGCTCTCGCTCCTCGGGAACTACCTGGAGAACATCAAGGCCACCGTCTTCCGGCAGACGCAGTTCGCCGAGTTCGAGCTGCGGGTCCACGAGAAGGGGCTGAAGGGCGAGCCGTTGACAGGCGACGCGCTGGCAACGCTGTACGCCGACATCACGAAGAAGTACTACGGTCATGAGGCCGGCGTCTGCATCGTGGACGAGTACGTGGCGCACGAGTGGAGCTACATCCCGCACTTCTACCGCGACTTCTACGTGTTCCAGTACGCCACGTCGTTCACGGCCTCGCTGGCGCTGGCGGAGAAGGTGCTGGCGGGCGACGAGGCGGCGACGAAGCGCTACCTGACGTTCCTCGCCTCGGGCGGGTCGAAGTACCCGATCGATCTTTTGAAGGAGGCGGGCGTCGACTTGACGACCGACGAGCCGCTCGACCTGACCATCCGGAAGATGCACCAGGTCATGGACGAGATGGAGAAGCTGCTCGCGAAGCCACCGACCACGCAGCGCTGAGCGTCGTACGCCCGGATCTCCTCGAGGTGATCATGGGGCGCCTCGAGGTATGCCTACCGGTGCTGCGCGCAGCGGGGACTGCTCCGATCGGCGGCGCCGCGAATCGCAGCTCACACACGCTGAGGCACGGGCACCGCGCCGCGCGGGTCGCCCACGCGGTAGCGCATCGGCAGGCCGACCAGCTCCATGCAGAGCGGGGCGATGTCGACCGATCGCATCGCGCGCGGCAGCTTCGGCGCGCCCGCGCCGCCGACGACGACGGGGCTGAGCGAGTCGAGGGCGTGCAGCGCGCCGTGCGACCCGCCCCCGACGTGCGCCTTGCCGCCGGGCACCTCGAACTCGCAGCCGGGCCGCGCCGTCAGCCACAGCTCGCCGCTCGCCGGCGCGTCGAGCGCGCACGCAACGCGCTCGAACGCGTTCGGATACTCCGTCGATTCCACCACGCCGCCGTCGACCTCGAGCTGCAGGACCGCGCGGTCGCCGCGCCAGCTCCACCCGGTGCCGAACGCATCCCGCGCATGCGCGGGACCGTCCTCCCCACGCCAGAACTCGAGCCGGCCACGCTGACTCTCCACGTTGTAGGTGTCGGCGCTGCGCGTCGCCGGCTGCGTCCGCCAGAGCACCAGGTCGACGCGCGCGTCGGCGAGCGCCGCCCGGCTCACGCGATCGACAATGACCCCAGCGGGTTGACGCAGGTAGATCTGCGCCGCCCGCATGTTCGGGCAGATCATGATCTCGTCGCGGTCGCGCCACGCCCGCCTGAGGTCGGCTTGCCGGAGATCGCTCAGTACCCGATCCAGGCGGATCACCGCCCGGTCGGCGTCGGGAAGGATCTCGCAATGACCGTGATCGGACGTGACGATCACGCACGTGCCGCGAACGAACCGCTCGAAGCCGCCCGCCGCATCGAAGACCTCGCCGAGCGCCCGGTCCACGCGCTCGACCACCGGCAGGGCGCGGACGGGCCCGACCTCGTGGCTTCGGAAGTCGTTGTCGGCGAAGTAGGCGACGGTGAGGTCGCCTGTCGCGCCCTCGGCGACGAGCTCACACAGCATCTGCGCGCTCGACGCGTCGTCCATCCCGAAACGGTGGAGGAGACCTCCGCGGTCTTCGACCTTGCCATGCCGGGTGCGGGGCGTCACGAAGTCTCCGAGGCAGAGCACCGTCGGGCCGTTCACCGTCTCGGTAAACGGCACGCCGGGCAGGAACGACAGGAGCCACGGCACATTGACCTTGTGCGGGACGATGCCGCGGTAGACGAGGTAGTTGACACACGCGGCCCGCCGCCCCCGGCGCTCGACGAGCTCGAAGAGCGTTGGCGCTTTCAGGCGATCGCCGTTGAGCCTGACGAGGAAGTCGCGAAGAAAGGCGCCGAAGCCCTTCTTGGCAATGACCCAGAAGTCATCGCCGTAGTAGGCGACTTCGTTCTGCGCCTCGTCGTACCACGACGCGCCGGCGATCCCGTGCTCCACGGGGTAGGCACCCGTGATGATGCTCGAGGTGGCGGCCGGCGTGATCGACGGGAAGATGGTGACCGATCCCTGGTGCATGCCGCCCGCGTCGGCCACGCGCTGGAGGTTCCTGAGACGCCCGGTCTGAATGGCCGGGCAGACGACGCGCGGCGAGGCGGCGTCGATCACGACCAGGAGCACCTTCACAAGCCGGTCTTCTGCAATGTGAATGCCTCAGCTCGTCCCCGCCCAAGCCCAGCGCCCGGGGTCAGATCGGGGTCAGACCGGGGTCAGACCGGGGTCAGAGCTGACTCTGACCC
>JBOGIW010000341.1:0-2824 GCA_050748045.1 Vicinamibacterales bacterium
CTGCGGGGCGGGCGGCGGAGGCTGCCTCGTCTGCTACGGTCCTCCAGAGCGCCGGCCGGCGATCCGCGGGGCGCTCGCGGCCGGCGGCGCGCGAGTGCTCGACTTCCGGATCGAGCGCGACGGGCTCACGCGTGGATAACCAGCCGATCGCCCGAGTCTTCGCGGAGATCGCGGACCTGCTGGAGATCAAGGGGGAGAATGCGTTCAAGATCCGCGCGTACCGCGCCGCGTCGGACACGATCGGCGCCTGGCCCGACGCCGTGGCGAGGCTCGACGAGGCCGCGCTCCGTGAGCTGCCGGGCATCGGGAAGGACCTCGCCGGGAAGATCCGTGAGCTGGCCGAGACCGGCGCCTGCCGGTACCACCAGGAGCTGCTGCAGGAGCTTCCCCCGACGATCCTGGACCTTCTCCGGCTGCAGGGCGTGGGACCGAAGACCGTCGCGCTGCTCTACTCGACGCTGCACATCTGCTCGCTCGAGGACCTCGCCGCCGCTGCCCGCGACGGTCGCCTGCGCGCGCTCCACGGCATGGGCGCGAAGAAGGAAGCGCTGATCCTCAAGGCGCTCGAGGAGCGCCAGCGCGACGCCGGACGTCACTTGCTGGCCGACACGGCGTCGGTGGCCGACGCGCTCGTCGCCTGGCTGCGCGAGCGCGCGCCGGACGTGGAGATCATTCCCGTCGGGAGCCTGCGGCGCGGATCCGAGACCTGCGGCGACGTGGACGTGCTCGCCGTCGGCCCTCCGGCAGGCTCGGGGCAGGCGGCGAGCCTGATGGAAACCTTCGCCGCGTTCCCGGGGGTCGAACGCATCCTCGGGCATGGCGACACGAAGTCGAGCGTCCGCCTCCGCGGCGGCTACCAGGCCGACCTGCGCCTTGTCGCGCCCGAGAGCCGCGGCGCCGCGATGCAGTACTTCACCGGCTCGAAGGTCCACAACATCCTGCTCCGGGACCGCGCGATTCAGCAGGGCTTCAAGCTGAACGAATATGGCCTGTTCCGCGTCTCCGACGAGGCGCGTGTGGCCGGCGATTCGGAGGAGGGCATTTACGGAGCGCTCGGCCTTGCGTACATCGAGCCCGAGCTGCGGGAGAACCGGGGCGAGATCGAGGCGGGCCTCGCCGGCACGCTGCCCCGCCTCGTGGCGCGGTCCGACCTGCGCGGCGACCTGCACGTGCACACGACCGAATCCGACGGCCGCGACGACCTCCGCGCGATGGCGGGCGCCGCGCGGCGCCTCGGACACGAGTACATCGCCATCACGGAGCACAGCAAGGCGCTCGCGATGGCCAACGGGCTCGACGAGCGGCGGGCCCTGGAGCACGCCGCCCGCGTGCGCGCGCTCAACGGACAGATCGAGGGGCTCACGCTCCTGGCCGGCATCGAATGCGACATCCTGCCGGACGGCCGTCTCGACCTCGCCGAAGACTGCCTGGCGCAGCTCGACCTCGTCGTCGCCTCGGTGCACTCGCAGTTCGGCATGGACGAGGCACACATGACCGAGCGCGTCCTGCGCGCGCTCGAGTGCCCCTACGTCGACATTCTCGGCCACCCGACGGGGCGCCTGTTGCTGAAGCGCGACGGCTATCGCCTGAACATGGACCAGGTGACGACGGCGGCGGCGCGTCACGGCGTGGCGCTGGAGATCAACTGCCAGACCGATCGACTCGACCTGAACGACGCGTACGCGCGGCTGGCGCGCGAGCGTCGCGCGCGCCTGGCGATCTCCACCGACGCGCACTCGGCCACGGCCCTCGGTCACCAGCGGTGGGGCCTCGCGATGGCCCGGCGCGCCTGGGCCACCCCGGCCGACATCCTCAACACGCGCTCGCTCCAGGATCTGCGTGCGCTGCTGCGCCGGCGCTCAAAGCTCAGCACGTAGCGGGATCTAACCCTTGACCTTGCCTCCGAGGCGCGCCCGTCGATCCTGCCTCGTCTTCTTCGTCCAGTCCTTCCGCATCTGCGCCAGGCCTTCCATGTAGACCGTCGCCTTCTCGCGCGTCTCTTCGTCCGGCAGCGACTTGACCAGCTCGATGGCGTGCGCGAAGTCGTCGTGGATGGTCTGCTTCGTGGTCCTGAAGTAGATGCGTCGAATGGCGTCGAGGACCTGCGCGGGCGTCGTGGGGGCGCGGCCGGCCAGCGACTCGAGCGACACGAAGCTCTTCCCGCTCACTTGTCGATGACGACTTTCTTGCGTGCCGTGACACGCAGGATCTCGGCGACGTTCCGATTGATCGAGAGCTGCCGCAGGTCCTTCTCGTTCAGGCGGTTCAACAGGTTCATCGACAGGGCGACCGGCGCCTTGGGGTTCCGCACGAGCGCCAGCATCACGTTGTAGTTCTTCAGCCAGGCGCGGTTGTGCCCGATGATCCGCAGGATGTCCTCCGAGACGCTGGCCATCTTGGCGATCGCCTCGATCTCGCTCTCCGTCATCTTGGGACTGCTCAGCACCGCGGTGGACACCAGCTTGTTCGGATCGCGCACGAGGATCGAGCGCTCCTCGCGCGTGCCTTTCAGGGCCAGGTTCATGCGCTGCGCCACGGTGAGCGACGCGATCTTCTGTGTCACCGAGGCCTTTCGCTCCTCGTCGGGCAGCGGCTCGCCGTCGGGGAGCGGGTCGCCGTCAGGCGCGACGCCGGCCGCCGGCTCTGGCTCGGGCGCCAGATCGACCATTGGCGCGTCCACGTCCGCGGCCGGCGCGCCTGCCGCCTCGATGGCACGCGCGGCGAAAAACCCGCGCATCTCGGCCGACACGTCCGAGCGTGCCAGGAACGCCTGGAGTGATGCGCGCGGGATTGCGCCAAGCGTCGCGTCCGCGGCGCCGGCGAT
>JBOGIW010000342.1:0-4099 GCA_050748045.1 Vicinamibacterales bacterium
GTTCAACCTGCGTGTGTCGAAGGGGTTCCGGATCGCCGGCAACTTCCAGATCGAAGCCATCGGCGAGGTGTTCAACCTCTTCAACGCCAAGAACCCGTCCGCTTTCACGGCTCGACAGTTCGGCGCGACCGGCGCGCCGCTGTCCTCGTTCATGCAACCCACCGAGTTCGCGGGTGACTTCCAGAACCCGGAACAGCGAGTCGGTCAGATCGGCTTCCGCCTGACGTTCTGAAACACCCAAGGGGACGGCCACCCGGCCGTCCCCTTTCGTCGGCGATCCGCACTCCGCGTTCCGCGATCCGCGATCCACACTCCGCGATCCGCGATCCACCATCCGCTCCGCGATCCGCCATCCGCACTCCGCACTCCGCGCGGGAACGCTTGTGCTCAGGTTTCAGATCGGCGCCGGCGGCATCGCGCGCGAGCTCCGCACTGGGTCAAATTGCGAAAGATTGGGAGGTTGGGAGGTTGGGAGGTTGGGAGGTTGGGAGTTGGGAGTTGGAAGTTGGGAGTTGGAAGTTGGGAGTTGGAAGTTGAGGAGAGGTGAGCGGCAGTTGCGGGCCGACTGAGCAGCGGGGCACCGACCAGCTCGATCGCCAGCCGGTCCGGCCCTTCAATGGTCATCGTCTCGAACGGCCCGAGCCGCCCCGAGGCCTCCAGCACGGCGAACCCGGCCACGCGCGCGTCGCGCAGATCGGCCTTGAACGCCACGTGATCGATGCGGCGCCCGCGGCTGCTGCCGAGCGCGCCGACCGACTTGTAGAGCGCAAACACGATGCCCGGCAGCTCCACGATCGCCGCGGGCCTTCGGTGGAACGGGTTCGCGGGCTGCACGGAGGTGTTCCGCGACTCGACCTTGACGCGGGCGGAGAACCAGTCGCGGTACCATTCGGCCGCGCGCACGGGATCCTCGCTCTCGAGGTGCATGTGCAGGTCCTGCGCAAAGCTCGCCATCGGCAGCTTCAAATCGATCTCCTGCATCCGGTGGCGGTCGTAGGCTTCGTCGAGCGACACCGTTCCCCACCCGAAATGCCAGCCCGCGCTGCCCGAATCGGGCGGCTCGTCCCGCACCGGAGTCATCAGCAGGAACACACCCGCCGCCTCGATGCCGCGCACATCGCCGATGGCCGACGGCCGCGTCGTCGCCGGATCGAAGAGCTTGCCGTAGTAGGCGAGAAGGTATCCGGCCGAGTGGTCGTTCACGTGAATGTGATGGAGCTCGACCCGAAGCGGGGCGGGCGGCGGGGCCGCGGACAGTGCGGCTCCGAGCGCGCACATCGCGAACGCGGCCCGGCTACACGCTCGCACCGGCGGCAATCGTCTCGAGCCGGGGCAGGTGGTGCCGATCGTGGCCGGCGAGCGCGATGATGATCCAGTTCACGTCGATCTCGCCCCGCTCGGGATGCTGAAGGCGCCGGGCGCGCTGGGCCGGCGTGAGGGATCGAAAGAACATGAGGTTCATCCGCCGGAGCGCGAGATAGGCTGCATACGCGGCGCTCCCGTCGATCGTGTCCTCCACTTGTATCCACGCGTCCTGATCGAAGGGCACGACCACGTAACCGGGCGTGGTGAGCGCGAATCGGATGCGCTCGCCGAAGACCATCTCCACGTGGACGAGGTGCGTGAGAAGCTGCCGGGCCGTCCACTTCCCTGGGGCATAGCTCCTCTCGAACATCTCGGGCGTCCAGCCGCGGAGCAGCAACTCGATGCGCGTTGACGTCTCGTCAAGGGACGCGAGAAGGTCCATGCCTGCGACGTACTTGCCGTACGGATTGTCTGACATCGCGATCACCCGAAACAGATCAGCCGGCCGTCCTGCGATCCGATGACGATGCGGCCAGCGGCCACAGCGGGAGACGCCGAGAGCGGGCCGCCCGCGTCGAACTCCCAGAGCTTCTCCCCCGTCGTCAGACCGAGCACATAGAAGCGGCCGTCGCTCGAGCCGACGTACACGCGGCCGGCCGCGACTGCCGGGGAAGAATCCACGCGGGCGCGCGTCGCAAACGTCCAGCGCGCCTGGCCCGACGCCGCCTCGAGCCCGTGCACCATCTTGTCGCGGCCTCCGAGCACGACGAGGCCGTCGGTCACGGCCGCCGACGAGTAGAAGGGAAACTGGCGATCGGGATGGGAGTAGCGCCAGATGACGGTCCGAGTCTCCAAGTCCAGCCCGACCACCTCGTTGTTGAAATTGCCGAAGTAGGCTCTGTTCCCCGCGAGGGCAACCGACGCGCCGGTGTACGCGCCAGTGTTGACGCGGTAGGCCTCCTGCCCATCCGCGAGCCGGATGGCGCGGAACACCTCGTCGCAGCCGGCGAGGTAGACGAGCCCGTCCGCCACCGCGGGCGTCCCGTGCACGTAGTTCTCGGTCTTGACAGACCAGAGCAGCTTTCCATCCTTCGCCGAGAGCGCGTACAGGGTGGCGTCGTACGACCCGATGAGCACGCGATCGCCGGCGACAACCGGCGACGACTTGATCTCGCCTTTGGTCTTGAACGTCCACGCGGCCTTCCCGTCCGCCGTGTTCACGGCGTGGAACACCCCGCCGAGATCGCCGATGTAGACGAGGCCGCCGCTCACAGCCGGCGACGATTCGCCGATTCCCTGCTCGACAGGGTACTTCCAGAGCTCGGTGCCGTCGGCGAGGTTGAGCGCGAGCAGATGACCGGACGCGACGCCGACGAACACGCGGCCGCCGGCGATGGCCGCCGACGATTCAATCGCCTCGCCCGCTTCCACCGACCAGAGGACCTTGAGCGCCGGAGGCGGCGCGCTGGCTGCAACGCCGGTCAGCGCAGGGTTCCCCCTGAACTGGACCCAGGCGTCCGGCTGCTGGGCGCCCAGGCGCAATGCAACGGTCAACATGCACAATGCGAACGCACAAAGCGGAGCTCGGTTCTTCACCACGCCATCTCGTAGATCTCGCATGCGCCGCGGGCATCGAACGGCCGCGGGTTGAACGTGCCCGTCCATTGCCCCGCCGCGTCGCGGGCAAGCGTCTCCAGATCGTCCTTCGACGCGCCTGCTGCGGCAAGCCCCTCCGGGAATTGTCCGGCTGACACCATCGCCTCCAGGCGCTCTGCCAAATTGGACGCCAGCAGCTCGTAGCGGGCCGCAACGGCCGGGTCGGCCGCGTTCCATCGGACGACGTGCCTCAGCAGCATGGCGATGGCGACGCCGTGAGTCGTGCCGTATCGGGCGGTCAACGGATTGGCGCAGGCGTGGGTCGCCCCGAGCATCGACTGCTCGATGGCTGCGCCGGCGAGATAGGCCCCCACGAGCATGGCCTCGCGTGCGCCGAGATCGTGCGGCGCCGCCAGCACGCGCTCGTAGCTGCCGCTCAGCAGCCGCCATGCCTCCCGCGAACGTGCATCAGACCGGCCGGTCCGTTTCGTCGTCACCCACGTCTCGACGGCGTGCGACAGGGCGTCGTATCCCGCCGCAGCGGTCACGTGCGGGGGCTGGCTGATCGTCAGCTCCGGGTCGAGGACGACAGCCGCGAAGCCCGCCTTTGGATCCCCGCACGCCATCTTCACGTGCGTCACTGCGTCCGAGATAACCGCATAGGTCTGCGCCTCGCTGCCCGTGCCCGCCGTCGTCGGCACGCCGATCATCGGCAGCATCGGCTTCGAGGCCTTGCCGTACCCCCGGTAGTCCGCCATCGATCCGCCGTTCGTCAGCACGAAGTTGATGCCCTTCGCGCAGTCGAGCGAGCTCCCGCCGCCGAGGCCGACGAGGCCGTCGAGCTCGAGCGGCGCCGCCGCGCGTCGCCCGGCCTCGACCATCGCGGTGTCGGGGTTCTCGGAGAAATCGTGAAAGGCGTGCGCCTCGACGCCCGCGGCCTCGAGCAGGCGCCGCGCGCGGTCGACGTAGCCGGCGACGAGGATGCCAGGGTCCGAGACGATGAGGGCGCGCGTGATCCCGAGCGCCCGCGTGATCTCGCCGAGGCGCTCGAGCGTTCCAGGTCCGACGTGCACGCTTTCCGGGGTCAGCGCGTGCGACATTCGATGAATACGTGAGGATCGCGTCAATGCGTCTTGCGCGCGGCTCCTTCGGCGAGCGCCCAGAGCTGGTTGCGGTTCATGATGAAGAGCGTGCCGTT
>JBOGIW010000343.1:0-5015 GCA_050748045.1 Vicinamibacterales bacterium
GCTCATGCCCTCGCCGCCTCGCTCCGCCCGTTTCGGCGAGGCCGGAGCCGTCGCCACGCGGCGCCCGCCATGTCCAGCGACGCGCTGACGCCGCCGCGTACCGTCCACGGGTAGAAGACCGCGAGCAGGCACGGCCGCTTCACCGGGCGCCAGCGCTCCTCCCACTGTTCGGCGCAGCCGAGGAACTCGTAGCTCTGAAGCCCCTGGCGGCTCGCGTAGGCAATGGCCTCGGCGGTCAGCAGGAACCCGGGCGAGCAGCGCGCCAGCGCTTCGTCGTAGCCGATCTTGAGCACCCAGAGCCGTCCGTACACGTCGACCGCGATTTGCGCCGCGGCGATTGCGCCGCCGATGCGGAGAAAGAACAGCCGCAGCGTGCCCGCTTCCGCCGCCAGGCGGCTGTAGGCTCGAAAGAAGGCCCCGGTTCTCCTGTTCAGGGCCAACGCCGTGCCGTGCCGTCCTTTCCATCCCGACGCTTCCACCTGGATGAAGGCGTCGAGCGCCGCGTCACTCTCGCCAGGCCGGGGGGAGACGACATCGAGTGTGACGGTGCCGCGCGCCTCGGCGCGCGTACGCGCGCGCTTCAGGTCGTAGCGAAGCTTGGCCGGCAGCCCGGCCACCTCGTCCGAGCCGCGGACAAGCGGCACGGCCAGCGACGAGTCGGTCCGCCTGACGATCAGGACGCCTCGGCCCCTTGCGGCCGTGTCCAGATCCATCGCCTCATGCATCGTCGTCACGCGCTGCAGGACGAGCGGCCGGCGCAACCGGAGCACCTCGTCGAGCAGCCGCTCGTGCGCGCTCGCGTCGCGTGCGAGGAACCCCGTCGGCTCGTGCAACGCCTCGGCGCCGATGAGCTCCAGCCGCTCGACGCCGCCGACGACCGTCCGCACGAGCGGCGCCACGGCGTCGAGGCGCCCACCGCTCGTCGTCGCCGCCACGGCGAGGTCCCCCGCCTCGTGCAGCGTTGTCGCGGCGCTGAGGAACCACTCGTGACGCAGGAGCGCATGGCCCTGGCCATCCGCGAGCGCGTTCCACTCGTGACGCAGCGACTCAAGCTGCGGGATTGACCGCAGTAGCTCCATCGCGTGACCCTGTGATGGCTCGTCGCACGAGCTTCTCGGCGACGAGCCCCGCGCGCATGATGTGGCGCCCGCCCGGCACCTGCGCCAGCATCGCGCAGGCGATCGCCTTGTGAGCCTTGACCCGTCCATCGACGCGGCGCCAGCGCGCGAGGGCGTCCCGCACCACGTCGGGCCTCGACGCGAGCAGCGCGCGCTCCGCCAGGGCGAGCACGGCGCCGCTCTCGGCGCGGCGCAGCGCATCCGGGTGCTCCGCCCGGAACGTGGCGTCGGCCTTCCAGACCCGGTCCAGCATGTCCAGGTAGCACTGCGCCTTGGCCAGGGAGTGGCACCGCGTCAGCCGGCCCGGTTCGTTGTGCCCGCGATTGACCGCGGTCTCGACGTCCATGAACGCGCCGTTCCAGTCGCGCGCCAGCCGCGCGAAGAGCTCCCAGTCCTCGAAGATCGTCATGCCCTCGGTGAAGCGCAGGTCCCGGAGCGCCTCGCGGCGCACGACGGCCGTGGTCGGCAGCACGAACGCCTCGTCGAGAAAGTGCCGGTACATCGGTCCGGTGTACACGGGAAAGTCGTCCGGTGCGCCCGCGACGGCGACGCCGAGTGCGCGAGATGACCGGCGGGTCGGGTACAGATCGTCCCACCGTGCGCCCTTCGCCAGCCACGTTCGACTGCCCTGCCGCACGATCGAGCCGTTGTCCTTCAGGATCTCGAATTCGCTGAAGACGAAGCTCACGCCGGGGAGACGCGAGAGCAGCGACACCTGGAGCGCGAGCTTGAAGTCGAACCAGTAGTCGTCCGAGTCGAGAAAGGCGATGCAATCTCCGGTCGCGTGGGCCAGGCCTGCGTTCCTGGCCGCGCCGAGCCCCCGGTTCGGCTGCCAGACGTATCGCACGCGGTCACCGTAGCGGGCGACGACCTCCGCGGTGCCGTCGGTGGAGCCGTCATCGATGACGACGATCTCGACGTTCGTGTACGTCTGTTTCAGCACGCTGTCGATCGCGTACCCGATCAGGTGCGCACGGTTGAACGTCGGAATCGTCACGCTGATCTTCATTCGCGCGTCCTGTCTCCCGGTCAATCCGCGATCCGCGGTCCGCAATCCGCGATCCGCGATCCCCGATCCTCGGTGGCGGCGCCGAGCGCCGGCGCCGCGCCGGCCACGCCGGGCTCGCGCAGCGCGCGCTTGTCGATCTTGCCGATGCCCGGAATCTTCGGCAGCTCACCCGCGAAGACGAACCGGGCGGGCACCTTGTGCGGAGGCAGGCGCCGGGCGCAAAAGGCGCGCAGCACTTCCGTTGCCGTCTGATCCAGCGGCTGCCGGAGCGCGACGAACGCAATCGGCACCTCGCCGAGGATGTCGTGCGGCGTGCCGATCACCGCGGCTTCGTGCACGGCGGGGTGCTCCTGGAGGACGTCCTCGATCTCCTTCGCGCCGACGCGGTGCGCGCCGACCTTGATCATGTCGTGACGGCGCCCGACCAGGAACAGGAAGCCCTCCTCGTCGACAGACCCGAGGTCGCCGGTCCGATACCCGAGCGGGCCGAACTTCTCACGCGTCTCCTCGGGATTGTTCCAGTAGCCGCAGGCGATGTTCGATCCGCGCGCCACGAGCTCGCCCACTTCTCCCGGTCCGGCAATCCCGCCATTGTCCTTCACGACGAGGATCTCGACGTTCGGGATGGGCCGGCCGATCGATCCCAGCTTCCGCGGCAGCTCCGCCGGATCGAGGTAGGTGAGGCGGGCCGAGGCCTCGGTGGCGCCGTACATCACGTAGAACGCGGCCCGGGGACCGCGCGCCAGCCACTCGCGCACGCGGCCCGTCGGCATGCCGCCGCCCGCCTGCGTCACGTAGCGCAGGTCGGGAAGCGCCATCCCGTCGAGATTGGAGCGGTGGAGCAGCAGGGCAAATGTCGAGGGCACCCCCGCGAACCCCGTGACACGGTGCTCGCGCATCGCGCTCAGCACGACGTTGGGGAAGGCGAACCGGTTGTCGATGACGACACTCCCGCCGGCGGCCAGGTGCGTGTGCAGCAGCGACAGTCCGTACACGTAGTAGAACGGCAGCACGCACATCACGCGGTCCCGCGCCGTGAGCCGGAGATAGGCGACGATCGACCGGGTGTTCGAGACGATGTTGCGGTGCGTCAGCATGACGCCGCGCGGTGAGCCGGTGCTGCCGGACGTGTAGATGATCGCCGCGAGGTCCAGGTCGATCGCCCGTACGTTCGGCGCCTGGTCGGAGGCCACGGCGAGCGCGTCCTCGACCGCCGTCGCCGGGACGGACAGGGGCGCGCCAGCCGTGTGGCGGCCACGCAGCACGAACAGATGGTGTACGCCGGCCAGCGGGTGACCGTCGGTCGCCTCGGCCGCGGCGGCCGCGTCGACCACGCAGGCCGTGGGCCGGCAGTCGACGAGCGCCGTGGCCAGCCGGTCGTTCCGAGGGCCCGCCGGCAGCGGCACCGCCGCGGCCCCCGCCTTGAGCGCCCCCATGTAGGCGCCCACGAGCTCGACGCAGTTGTCGAGGGCGATGACGACGCGGTCGCCGCGGCGGACGCCGGCGCCGGCGAACACGTTCGCGAAGCGGTTGGCCAGGCGATCGAGGTCGCCGTAGGCGATCGACCGCTGCGGTTCGACGAGCGCGATGTCGCCGGGCGCCCGCCGCGCCGACTGCTCGAGGAAGCGATGCACCAGCATCAGCGTGTGTCCGCCGTCATGGCCAGCCGATCGACGACCGTCCGGATGACCGGCGGAGCGGACGCTTCGGGCCGGCGCGCCACGAAGTGATGGTGCACGAGCTGGGTCGACAGGATGCCGACGACGGCCATGTTGTCGGCGTTGGAGAACTGGCCCGCTCCGGCGCGCTGCCGGCACTTCTCGATCAACTGCCGGGCGGCGCGCGGATTGAACACGCCCGCCTGGGCGAGCGCCTGCTCGCTGGCGGCCGACTCGATCCACTCCTCGGCCGCGGCGTCGGCAAACGACAGCGCGTCAGGGGCGCGGTAGGGCTGCTTCGGGCGATCGAGGATCGCCTGCGGCACGAGCCCCCGCGCCGCGCGCTTCAGCACGTGCTTCTCGTCGAGGACGCGCAGCTTGTAGGACGCCGGCAGCGATGCCGCGAGCGCGGCCACGTCCCGATCCAGGAAGGGGAAGCGCCCCTCGACCGAATGGGCCATCAGCATCCGATCGCCCTGCGAGGCCAGCAGGTACCCGGCGAGGAGCGTGATGATCTCGAGGTGCTGATCGCGGGCGAGCGGCGACCAGCGCGCGAACGCCGCCGGCAGGCCGGCCAGGAGCGCGCCCGTCGAGTCGACGCCGGCCGTCTGCGCGCGCAGCTCGCCGGAGAACAGCCGCTTGAGCGCGGCCGTGCTGCGCCACCGCATGTCGTGGCCGAACCCCGGCCGGCCGGCGTCGTCGAGACCCTGCCCGAAGAACTGCTGCGCCATCGCGCGCTGCGACACCGGCGATCGCTGCAGGTACGGATAGAGGCGCTCGAGGAGCCTCGGCCTCGATGCCGACGCCGGCTGCCGCGCCCAGAAGCGCCGGATGCGCGATTCGCGAAACAGATCGTACCCGGCGAACATCTCGTCGGCGCCCTCGCCGGTCAGCACCACCTTGATGCCGTGCTCGCGGACCAGCTTCGACAGGAGGAACATCGGCGCCGGCGCGGTGCGCAGGATCGGCCGCTCGGCGTGGAAGCAGGTCTCGGGGAAGGCGCGCGCGATGTCGCCGCGCGACACCACCACCTCGTGGTGGCGGCTGCCGATGTACTCGCTCATCTTGCGCTGGAAGACGCCCTCGTCGTACTCGGCGTCCTCGAAGCGGAGCGAGAAGGTGTGGAAGCCGCGGCCCTTGGCGGCGAGGCCGAGCGCGGCGATCACCGAGCTGTCGAGCCCGCCCGACAGGTAGCTGCCGACGTCGACGTCGGCGCGCAGCATGCGCAGC
>JBOGIW010000344.1:0-10430 GCA_050748045.1 Vicinamibacterales bacterium
CCACGTAACGCATGACACGAAGCCGCCCGTCCACTGCACGCACGCCGAGGTCGCCGGCGGACGCCGCACCGGGACTGCGGCGACGCGCCAGGAGGCCCGCCCGCGCGAGCAGACGCGCGTAGTCGACGACCTCGTGGCCCTGGATGTAGCGCGCGAAGAATTCGCGGGCGAACGCCGGATCGCCCGACACCGAGGCCAGCACGGTCTCGAGATCCGCCACGGTGTACGGCTTTTCGACGTGCCCCGGCACGCGCTCGCCGGACTTGCCAAACTGCCGCCAGAGCGCACGCATGAAGCCGTCGAGCGTGATCCTGCCGTCGCTCCTGTCGCGCAGCGTCAGGTCCAGGCCGAGGCCGAGCGCCGCCCCCCACGTGTAGTACGAGATGAACGTGTTGTCGAAGTTGGTACGATCGATGGCCGCCGCCGCGTCCACGAACGGCCCGAGCCGGCTCATCTCTTCGACCGTGCGGATGCGCCGGCCCGGGCCGAGGGTCACGTCGTTGATCGTGCCGGCAAGGCCCGCGGCGTACTCGCCCAGCCCGGTCAACCCGGCGCGCGCCATCGTCAGCGGGCCGTAGTAGCTGGTGAATCCCTCGGCGAGCCAGAGCTCGCCCGACATGTTCGCGTCCTCGAAGTCGAACGGCTCGAGCGACCGCGGCCGGATGCGCTCCACGTTCCAGGCGTGAAAGAACTCGTGCGAGACGGTGCCGAGGAGGTTGAGACGCGCGCCGGCCAGCGACGCCGGCGCGCTCAGGATGGTGCTGTTGCGATGCTCCATGCCGTCGCCGCTCGCCCACGGGAGGTAGTCGGCAATGAACGTATACGTGTTGTTCTCGAACCGCGGATACTCGCCGTACACGTATTTCATCTCGCGGACGATCGCCTCGGTGTCGCGTGCGTAGGCCTCGACGTCGGCATCGCTCCCCGTGTGATGCACGGCGAGCCTGAACACAGGCTTCCGGCCCCCGTCCTCCACGACGAACGTGCGGAGGGTGAAGGCGCTGAGCTCGGCGGGGCTGTCCATGAGGTATTGCAGGTTCGGCGCGGTGAACGTGTGCGCGTCCGGACCGGGCAGCAGCTGCGTGGCCACGCGCCACGACGCGCCTGCGGGGGGCTCGAAGCGCACGGTCGCCGCGCGCGCATCGAGGCCGCGGGCCCACATCAGCGCCGCCGGCATGTTGATGTGCGCGTGCGTGCTGTCAATCGCGAGGTACGTGCCATCGACGCGATCGCCGAACACCGTGTACGTCACCCGCACGGTACCGTCGTGGCCCGTGACGTCCCATTGGTGCAGGTTGGGACGCGCGGGCCGAAGCTCCCGGCCGGCGCCGTCGGTCACGCGGACGTCGAAGACGTTCTTCGCGAACTCGTGCAGCGCGTACCGGCCCGGAGACGTGCGGCTCATGCGAAGCTGCAGCGCGCTCTGTGACAGGTCGGGGAACGTCACGTCAACCTGCATCCACCGGTGCTCCGGCGCGGGAAACGACAGGCGGTAGCTCACGGGCGCCTGCGCGAAGACGAGCGCAGGAAGGGATACGAAGACCGCGACGAACAGGCGGGTTCTCACGTTCGCGACTGTACCACGCGCTCGGCGGCATCCGGCGGGACCCCGCGGCGTGGCCGGCAAGGCGCCCGGCGCGGCCGGGCTCGACAGCATCATGGGTGTAGGATAGCCGGATGCGACGCGTTGTTCTGCTGCTGGCGCTCGTGGCGGTTGCCGGACCCGCGGCGACGACGGCACGAGGCACACGGGGCCACGAAGACTCGACGGCACGAAGCGCCGCACAGGACGCCAGGCCCATGCAGCCGGCGGATCTCTTCGCGCTGCAGGAGGTCGGCGAGATCCGCATCTCGCCGGATGCCTCCACGGTCGTGTTCTCCGTGAGCGCACCGGATCTCCAGGCGAACCGATCGGCGTCGCAGCTGATGCGCATCGCGGCCGGCGGCGGACGTGCGACGGCGCTCGACGGCGTGCCACCGGGGGCGAACACGGTCCGCTGGTCGCCCGACAGCCGCAAGATCGCCTTCTTCGCGGCCCGCGACGGCCGGAACGGCGTCTGGACCTACGACCTCGCATCCGCGACGCTGACCCGCGTCAGCGACTACGACCGTACGAACCGTTTCATCTCGAAGGCCGGCAACTGGCTCGCGTGGTCGCCCGACAAAAGCCGCCTCGCCTTCGCCGGCACGCTGGAGCCGGTCACGCGGAGCGTCGATCCGTACGTCACGTCCCGCATCCAGTACAAGACGCGCACCGGCCTGTCCGACGACCGCCCCACACACCTGTACGTCGTATCGCTCGCCGGGGGAGCGCCGAGGGCGCTGACGAGCGGCCCCTTCGACGACCATTCCATCGACTGGGGCGGCGACGGCTCGGAGATCGTGTTTCTCTCGAACCGCGAGGCCGACCCGGATGCGAACCACAACTACGACATCTACGCGGTCTCGGTCTCCACCGGCCGGGTGCGGCAGATCACGAACACGCCCGGGGTCGAGATGGACCCGCGCGTGTCGCCCGACGGCCGCTGGATTGCCTACACGGCGACCACGCGCGCGGTCACCACGATCGACAGCGTCGCAGAGGACGCGCACGTGTTCGTCGTCTCGGCGTCGGGCGCCGCGCCGCAGGAGCTCAACCACGCGCTCGACCGCCGCAGCAGCGCTCCCGAATGGACGCCCGACGGCCAGGCCGTGCTCTACACGGCCGCCGAACGCGGCAAGACGGTGCTCTACCGCGTCTCGGTGAAGGGCGGGGCCTCGGTGGCGCTCATCGATCGCAAGGCGCAGGTGGGGCCGTATTCGATGGCACGCGACGGCCTCATCGCGCTCGGCATCAGCGACCCGGCCATGCCGCGTGAAGTCTTCCGCTTCCGTCCGGATGCAGCCTTGCAGCAGCTCACGTCCCTGAACACGCCGGCCGCCCGCGGGTGGAAACTGGTGACGCCGGAGACACTCACCTTCAGGAGCTTCGACGGAACGGAGATTGAAGGCTGGTACTACGCTCCCGTGACAGACGCCAGGCCGGGCGAAGCCTCCACGCCGCTGATCCTGTCCATCCACGGCGGCCCGCACGGCATGTACGGCTACGGCTTCAACGCAGGCTTCCAGATTCAGTCGGGTCACGGCTACGCGACGCTCGCCGTCAACCCGCGCGGCAGCTCCGGCTACGGGCAGGCGTTCTCGGACGGCACGCTCCTCAACTGGGGCGGCGGCGACTACCAGGACCTCATGGCGGGCGTCGACTACGTGCTGAAGCTGAAGCCCGAGATCGACAAAGAGCGTCTCGGTGTCCTCGGCGGCAGCTACGGCGGTTTCATGACGAACTGGGTGATCACGCAGACGCCGCGCTTCAAGGCGGCTGTCTCGAGCGCCAGCGTGTCGAACCTGGCCAGCTTCTATGCCACGTCGCTCTACCAGGATCTCGTGCACGCCGAGTTCGACGGCTTCCCCTGGGACGGAGGGAATTTCGCGCTGCTCTGGAAATGGTCGCCGCTGGCGCACGTGAACCAGGTGACGACGCCCACTTTGTTCATCCACGGGGAGCAGGACAACGACGTCCACATCACCGAGGCGGAGCAGATGTTCACCGCCCTGCGCCGGCGGGGCGTCGACGCGGCGCTTGCGCGCTACCCGCGTGAAGGTCACGGCTTTCGCGAGCCGAAGCACACCCTCGATCGCACCGAGCGCACCTTGGCCTGGTTCGACCAGTATCTGAAGCGCGTCACACCCACTTCCGCCCGGCAGTGAGCGACCTCGTCGCGCTCGACGTGGCGTGCTGCCGCCGCCCGACGTGACGGCGAAGGCCGTCGCCCTCGCTGATGCCTTCCACGTCGATGGAGAGGTAGACTTTCCGGCGCGGCGGCGGGCGCCCCCCAGGCGACGAGCAGGCGCACGCCGGCGAGCACGCGCCCGAGGTGCCTCCTGGCGGAAACTGTATCCGATGAGCTCCACGCGACTGCAGGACCAGCTCGACGGCCTCATCGCCTGCTTCAACCGGCGGGTGATGGACGTCCCCGAGGAGCTCTTCGATCGGAACGCGCAGTTCACGCTGAACGGACGCACCTTCGAGTCGATGCTCGGGCGCGCCGACGACGACCCGCTCGTCCGGCTGATCGCGCGGGGCGCCGCCGGGTACCGGTTCGCGGCGAAGCCGCTCCTGCACGCGCTCGAGACGGCGCTCGTGTCGCGCATGGACTTCAACGCCGACGACGCCGGCCGCGCCCGCGCGGTGCTCGCCCTGCGCGGCACGCTTCGCGGCTCGGGCACCGTGCTCGATGAGATGGTGACGGTGGACCTGGCGCTGACGCCGGCAGGCACCGTGCGCCGGGCCGACGTGATGATCGGCGAAGGCGCGCTCGACCGGATTCGCGCCGCGCGCGCGTCGTGACCGTGTCGAGCTACGAGGGTTTGACCTCCGCCTCCGGCTTCGGCACGCTGCCCTCCGGGCCGCTCTCGGACGGCGACACGACGCTCGTCACGAACGCATCTTCGGGGAGCGCTCCCAGGATCTCGATCGTCCCGTTGACGATCGTCTTCGGCACGCCCGTCACGCGGTACCGCTGCGACAGATCCATGAACTCGGTCGCCTCCACGCAGGCGGCGGTGATGTACGGGCTCTCGAATGCCATGCGGTGGGCCAGGCTGACCGCCCGGGGGCAGTGCGGTCAGGTCGGCGTGACGAAGACGTCGAGCGAGAGCGGCTCCCGGACCGAGGCGATGAGCGTCCTGCTCTGCTCGCTCAACCCCGAGTCGTCTCCGCCCGCCAGAATCACCGCCTCGACGAGCGACATGAACTCGTAGCCGGCAGGCGCGCCGTAGAAGCGGATCCGCGTGTCCTCGCCATCCCTCAGCACGACGATGGCCGGGATCTTGTCCACGCCGAGCTCCGCGGCGAGGTCCTTCTCGAGCACGAAGTTGACCTCCTCGACGCTGAGCCGCTCGCTGAGGCCGGCCAGCTCGCCGAGGATCTGCCTGGCAATGAGGGCCGTCTCCGGACCGCCGATCGTCTGCGTGAAGAGGAGCAGCCTGACGTCATGCTCGAGGTCGGCGAGATGCGTACGGACGACCTGTCGATCCTCGTCGGATAAGAGTGCCATGCGGTGATTATCGTGCGATTCCCATTCCAGGCTGCATGCTCAGTAGCGACTCCTCGGAGTTGTTCTGATAAGATCCGCAGCCCATCCTGCGGAGGGTTCATGAAGCTCCCCGTTTCGCTCAGCGTCAACGGCCGCGCCATCCAGCGCGAGGTCGAGCCGCGGCTCCTGCTCGTCCACTTCCTGCGCGACGTGGCCGGGCTCACAGGCACGAAAGTCGGGTGCGACACGAGCCAGTGCGGATCGTGCACGGTACTCCTCGACGGCGTCGCCGTGAAGTCGTGCACCTGCCTCGCCGTCCAGGCCGACGGCGCGTCGGTCACCACCGTGGAAGGGCTTGCGGCCGGCGGCGCGCTCCACCCGCTCCAGGAAGCGTTCTGGGACAAGCACGGACTGCAGTGCGGCTTCTGCACGCCGGGGATGCTCCTCGCCGCGCACGACCTGCTGCGCGCGGCGCCTGGCGCCGACGCGGCGGGGATCCGTCACGGTCTCGAAGGCAACCTGTGCCGCTGCACCGGCTACCAGAACATCGTCCGGGCCGTGGCGGCCGCGGCGGGAGGCCGGCCATGACGGTCACGATGTCGCCGCCACGCGTCTTCGGCTCGGGCATCAGGCGCCGTGAAGACCCGCGCCTCATCACGGGCACCGCGCGCTACACCGACGATCTCACGCTCCCCGGCATGGTCCACGCGGCCATCCTGCGGAGCCCGCATGGGCACGCCCGCATCACACGGCTCGACACGGCGCGCGCGAAGGCGGCGCCAGGCGTGGTCGCCGTCTTCACCGGCGCCGACACGGAAGCGAAACTGAAGCCGATTCCATGCCTCTGGCTCGTGCCCGGCTCGGACCTGAAGACGTCGCCGTACGCGCCGCTTGCGACCGACGTCGTCCGCTACGTCGGCGACGCCGTCGCGGTCGTCGTCGCCGAGTCGCCGTACCAGGCCGCCGACGCCCTCGAGCTCATCGAGGTTGACTACGACCCGCTCGCGGCGATCATCGATCCGGAGAAGGCGACCGCCGAGGGCGCGCCGCAGCTCCATGCCGGGGCGCCGGGCAACGTCGCGTTCCACTGGACCGTCGCCGGCGGCGACGTGGACGCCGCGTTCCGCGACGCCGAGGTGGTCGTGCGGGAGCGCATCATCCAGCAGCGCCTGATCCCGACGGCAATCGAGCCGCGCGGCGCCGTCGCCCAGTACGTGCCCGCCACGGGCGAGCTCACGCTCTGGAATACGACCCAGAATCCGCACATCGTCCGCTTCGCGATGTCGGTGGTCACCGGCGTTCCCGAGGACCGGCTGCGCGTCGTCGCTCCGGAAGTCGGCGGCGGCTTCGGCAGCAAGATCGCGCAGATCCAGGGCGACTTCGTCACCGCCTTCTGCTCGATGCAGCTCGGCTGCCCCGTGAAGTGGACCGAGACGCGCAGCGAGAACTACATCTCGACGACGCACGGACGCGATCACGTGCAGGACGTGGAGCTGGCCGCCACGCGGGACGGCGGTGTGCTCGGGCTGCGGTGCACGGTGTGGGCCGCCATGGGCGCCTATCTCTCCACCGCCGCACCGGGCATCCCGACGATCCTTCACGGCCTGATGCTGTCGGGGCCCTACAAGGTTCCGGCGATCAAGGAAGACGTGTACGGCGTGTACACGAACGCCACGCCGGTGGAGGCGTACCGCGGCGCCGGGCGGCCGGAGGCGACGTTCATGCTCGAGCGGATGCTCGATCGTCTCTCGGACGAGATTGGCATCGACCCGGTGGAGGTGCGTCGCCGCAACCTGATCCCTCCGTTCGACAACGGCTTCAACGTCGTCACGGGCCTCACGTACGACAGCGGCAACTACGAGGGCGTGCTCGCCAAGGCGCTCGCGCACGCCGGCTACGACACGCTGCGCGCCGAGCAGAAGGCGGCGCGCGAGAAAGGGCGCTACCTCGGCATCGGCGTGTCGGTGTACGTCGAGATCTGCGGCCTCGGTCCCTCGCAGGTCGCGGGCGCCGTCGGCTTCCAGGGCGGTCTCTGGGAAAGCGCCATCGTCCGCTTTCATCCGACGGGCAAGGTGAACGTCTTCATCGGCGCGTCGCCGCACGGCCAGGGTGAAGAGACCACGTTCGCGCAGATCGTGGCCGACGAGCTCGGGGTGAGCGTCAACGACGTGAAGGTCGTGCACGGCGACACCGACAGCACGCCGATGGGGTGGGGCACGTACGGCAGCCGCACGACGGCCGTCGGCGGCGCGGCGCTGGCGGTGGCGACACGGAAGATCAAGGACAAGGCGAAGCTGCTCGCGGGGCATCTCCTCGAGGCGGCCGTCGAGGACATCGACTACGCGGACGGGCGGTTCTTCGTGAAGGGCGTTCCGGATCGGTTCAAGACGATCCAGGACATCGCGCTGATGGCGAACGTGGCCTGGAACCTGCCGCAGGGCATGGAGGCCGGGCTCGAAGCCACCTCCTTCTACGATCCGCCGAACTTCGTCTATCCCTTCGGCGCGCACGTCGCCGTCGTCGAGGTCGACGCGGAGACGGGCCGCGTCGACCTGAAGCGCTACGTGGCGGTGGACGATTGCGGTCCCCAGATCAATCCGGTCATTGTCGAGGGCCAGGTGCACGGCGGCGTGGTGCAGGGCATCGGCCAGGCGCTGTGGGAGGAGGCGGTGTACGACGAGAACGGCCAGCTCCTGACGGGCTCGCTCGCCGACTACGCCGTGCCGCGCGCCGACGTCCTGCCGGACATCGAGGTGCTCTCGACGGTCACGCCGTCGCCCCACCATCCGCTCGGCGTGAAGGGCATCGGCGAGGCGGGGACGATCGCGTCCACCTGCACGGTGTACAACGCCGTGATTGACGCGCTCGAGCCGTTCGGCGTGCAGGCGATACGGATGCCGTGCACGCCTGAGCGCGTGTGGCGCGCGATTCACGGGAAGGGAGCGTAACGATGTACTCCGCGGAGTTCGACTACCATCGCGCGCGCTCCCTCGCCGAGGCGCAGCAACTGCTCGCCGCGCATCCGGGCGCCAAACTGCTCGCGGGCGGTCACAGTCTCATACCGCTGATGAAGCTCAGGCTCGCGACGCCGGAGGCGGTGATCGACATCGGGCGGGTCCCGGAGCTGCGTGGCCTCTCGCGCTCCGGCAACGTGCTGCGGATCGGCGCGCTCACCACGCACGCCGAGCTCGCGGCCTCGGCCGATCTGCGCCAGCGGGCGGCGGCGCTGGCAGAAGCCGCGGCCGTCGTCGGCGATCCCGCGGTCCGCAACCGCGGCACCATCGGCGGCAACGTCGCCCACGCGGATCCCGCCTCCGACCTGCCCACGGTGCTCGTCGCGCTCGGGGCCACGCTCGTCGCCGTCGGGCCGCGTGGAGAGCGGACGATCGAGGCCGCCGACTTCTTCACCGGCATCATGACGACGGCGCTCGGCGTCGACGAGATCCTGGCGGCGGTGCTCGTGCCGGCGTCGCGCACCGGGCAGGGCTCGGCGTACGTGAAGTTCGCGCATCCGGCCTCCCGCTATGCCGTCGTCGGCGTCGCGGCGTCGGTGACGGTCGAAAAGGGCTCCTGCACGGCCGTGCAGGTCGCGGTGGGCGGTCTCGTGCCGAACGCGCGCCGCGCGACACACGTGGAGCGCGGGCTCGCGGGACAGGCGCCGTCCGATTCGGCGATCGCCGCCGCGGCCGCGGAGGTCCGGCACGACCTCAGCGAAGTCAACGGCGACATCTTCGCGTCGGCCGGCTACCGGCGCGCCGTGGCGCCGGTGTACGTGAAGCGCGCGCTTCTGGCCGCCGTCGCCAGGGCTTCGTGACTCGAGCTGTCTGTCGATTGTGTGATTGGCGATTGAGCCATTGATTGGATACTGGATACTGGTGATTGGTGGCCAATCACACATCGCCCAGTGACCAGATGATTTCAACGGTCGAGGGCCTCGAGGAGGCCCTCGCCTCCGAGCGCTACATCGCCGATCGCGGGCTCGCCGTGCCGGTCTTCCTGGCGCTGCAGCTCCGCCGCCCGCTGTTTCTCGAGGGCGAGGCGGGCGTCGGGAAGACGGAGATTGCGAAGGTCCTCGCGCGCGTCCTCGGAACCGAGCTCATCCGGCTGCAGTGCTACGAAGGGCTCGACGTGAGCCACGCGGTCTACGAGTGGAACTACCCGCGGCAGCTCCTGCAGATCCGGATGCTCGAGGCCACCGACGCGCTCGATCGGCGGACGGCGCCGCGCGAGCTCTTCTCGGAGGAGTTCCTGATCAAGCGGCCGCTGCTGCGCGCGCTCGAGGGCGGCTCCGGCCTCCCGCCGGTGCTGCTCATCGACGAGATCGATCGCGCCGACGAGGAGTTCGAGGGGTACCTGCTCGAGCTGCTCTCCGACTTCCAGGTGACGATCCCCGAGCTCGGCGCGATCCGTGCCGCCCGGCCGCCCGTTGTCGTCATCACCTCGAACCGTACGCGCGAAGTGCACGACGCGCTGAAGCGACGGTGCGTGTACGCCTGGATTGACTATCCAGATTTCGACAAGGAGTATCGGATCGTCATCTCCAAGGTGCCGGGGATCTCCACGCGTCTGGCGGCGCAGGTCACGGCGTTCGTGCAGGAGCTGCGCGGCGTCGAGCTGTACAAGGCCGCCGGCATCTCCGAGACGCTCGACTGGGCCGCCGCGCTCGTCGCGCTGAATGCCGACACGCTCGATGCCGCCGTCGTGGACGAGACGCTCGGCGTGCTGCTCAAGCATCGCGAGGACATCGCCCTTGTCAAGGGCGAGCGCGCGCAGGCGCTGGCCGGGCGGGCCATCGCCCATTCGCCCATGCTCGATTCCGATTCGGGATTCCGACGATGAATTCGAATTCCCATTCAGAGTCCACGACGAATTCGCGTTCAGAATCTGTCGTGAGAATCTCGAATTGGAATCCGGAATCCGCGCTCGTCGCCAACGTGCTTCGGTTCACGGAGCTGCTGCGGCGAGGCGGCCTCGCCGTCCACGGCGGACGCATGCCGGACGCGGTCACGGCGATCGAGCGCGTCGGCATCCGCCGGCGCGAGGACGTGCGGGCGGCGCTCTGCTGCGTGCTTGTGCACCGGCGCGAGGACATCGCGCTCTTCAACGAGGCCTTCGATTGCTTCTGGCGCGCGTCGGCGCGGCGCCATGGAGACGGGCTGCCTCTCGTCTCGCTCGGCGAGCGGCCGCGCGTCGTGGCGGCGCCGCGGCCCGGCACCGAGGTGCGGTTCGAGCCGGAGACGGGCGGATCCGCCGCCGGGGCGAGACCGCTCGCGACCGGGGCGTGGAGCGACCTGGAATCGCTGCGCACGCGCGACTTCGCCGAGCTCACGCCCGGCGAGCTGGCCCGCGCCGAGG
>JBOGIW010000345.1:0-1642 GCA_050748045.1 Vicinamibacterales bacterium
ACGCCCTGTGGTTCTTCGCGGGGTCGTTCGCGCTCCTGGTCGGCTCGCGCCTGCTGGCGGGCGTGATGGCCGGCAACCTGGCCACCGTGTCCGCGGTCGTGGCCGACGTGACCTCGGAGAGCAAGCGCACGCAGGGCATGGGCATCATGGGTGCGGCCATCGGGCTGGGCTTCATCTTCGGGCCCGCGATCGGCGGCTTCCTCAGCCAGTGGGGCTACCAGGCGCCTTCGTTCTTCGCCTCGGCGCTCTCGCTGGCGAACTTCATGGCGGCCTGGTTCCTCCTGCCGGAGTCGCGGTCCGTGGCGCACGCCGTCGCGCCGCGCGCGTCGCGGATGCAGACGCTGCGCCAGGCCATCGCGCGTCCCGGCCTGCCGCCGCTGCTCCTGATCTATTTCGTGGTCGTCGCCGCCTTCGCCAGCTTCGAGTCGACGTTTGCGCTGTACACCGAGCGTCGATTCGACTTCGGCGCGTCGACCATCGGCTACGTCTTCGCGTTCGTCGGCATCGTGCTGTCGATCGTGCAGGGGCTCCTCGTCGGCCGCGTCGTGCCCCGGGTGGGCGAGCACCGCGTGGTGCCAGCCGCCATCTTCGTCCTCGCTGCGGGACTTGCCCTGCTGCCGCTCGCGTCGTCGGTCGTCATGCTGCTCGTCGCCTGCGGGCTGCTGGCGGTCGGGATGGGGTTCCACACCCCGTCGCTCATGGCGCTCATCTCGCGCCGGTCCGACGCCGCCACGCAGGGCGGCGTGCTCGGGCTGTCGCAGTCGCTCGCGAGCCTCGCACGGGTGGTCGGCCCCGCGTGGGGCGGATGGCTCTACGACCATCACAGCATCGCGATGCCGTACGTGAGCGCCGCGGGGCTGATGGGGGTCGCCTTCCTGCTGAGCCTCGCGGTGCTGACGCGCGCACCGTTATCACGCGCGCCAGTGTCAGAATAGACAGATGGCCACATCGACCGTGCAGATCTACGGCAAGGACACGTGACCGTATACGACAGCCGCCCGTGAGGACTATGCAAGGCGGCACGTGGCGTTCGAGTACGTGAATGTCAAGAAGGATCCGGCGGCGCTGGCAACGATGCTGGAGCACTCGAAGGGGCGCCGGGCGGTTCCCGTCATCGTCGAGGACGGGAAGGTCACGATCGGGTTCGGCGGCACCTGAGGGGTGTGACGGCCGCAGGCTGCGGCCTCCAGGACAGGCGCATTCCGGCTGGACTTGACACTATTGTGAAATGATTCACACAATCGCGTATGGCCATCGCACGCGCGCTCGTCCTCCTCGCCGCGCTCGTCGCGACCGCTGAGGCCGTCGCGCTCGGAGCTCGACCGCAGGGTCACGCCGCGGGCTCGGCCGGTGCGACCACCCCCGACGGCGTCGCTCGCAGGATCGACGAGCGCGACACCGGCCGCGACTCGCGGGCCGAGATGCGCATGCGTCTCTACGATCGCCAGGGACGCGTGCGCGAGCGCACGATGACCCTGCTGACGCTCCACGGCGCGTCGCGCAGGAGCGACAAGACGCTCGTCCGATTCACGTACCCCCACGACATCAAGAACACCGGCTTTCTCGTCTGGGAGCACCCGGACGCCGCCGACGAGCGCTTTCTCTATCTCCCGGCGCTCGGCCGCGTGCGCCGCATCGCCGG
>JBOGIW010000346.1:0-9035 GCA_050748045.1 Vicinamibacterales bacterium
GGCAGGAGCGGCGAGCGCCAGGGCAAGGGCGAATATGGCGTATCGAGCTCGGGTCATGGCTGTGACTTCGTGGCGTGCACCTGCGGGATTCCGCATGCTGTGAGTTCGTCAATCACCGCCGGTGATGGCCGTCGCGCGGCGGAGCAGATCGAGCTTGCGGCGGCGCGACTCCACGAGGTGGCGATTCAAGTACGTGTTCCCCGGGTCCTCTTCGAGCGCCTGCCGGGCCTGGGCGATGGCGGCATCAATCAACTTCAGGTTGCGCTCGAGGATTTCGACGGTGCGTGGATGCAAATCGTTGCGACGCTCCTCGAGCGCGAGCTCGAGATCCGACACGGCGGCGTCGTACTGCGCGTCGGCGAAGTTGACGAGACGCACGTCGGCCGGCGAGGCGATCGGTTCCACTTCCGCCTGGACGATCGCGGCGGGTGCGGCGGGCGGCGTGCGCCCGCGGAGGAGCCACGCGGACGTGCCCGACACGGCCATGAGGAGCACCGCGGCCGCCACGAGCCCGGCGACGGAGAAGGAGACGCGTCGCGGCGCGGCGCCGTGGTGCGCCGGCCGGCCGGCGAAGCGGGCCACATGCCCCTCGTGCCGCGCCCTGATGCGCGCGTCGATGCCGCTCCAGAGATCGCGGGAGGGCGGCCTGTCGTGCGCGGCGACCGTGCCCGCGTACTGGACGAGACGGCGAAGCGCCTCGAGCTCCGCGGCGCACGACGCGCACGCCCGCAGGTGCGCATCGACCGACCCGCGCTCGTGCGTGCCGAGCTCGCCGTCGAGATACGCCGACAGATGATCCGTCACGTGGTCGTTCATAGCCGTCTTCCCAGGTGACCGCGCATGAGCGTGCGCGCGCGATGGAGCTGCGACTTCGACGTGCCGGGCGAGATCCCCAGGAGCGCGCCGATCTCGTGGTGCTTGTAGCCCTCGACGTCGTGCAGCACGAACACCTCGCGCGCCGCGCGGGGCAGCCGCACGAGCGCCGCGTCGAAGTCCATGCCGAAGTCGCCGCCCGGCCGCGGCGAGGCCATCCGCTGCAGCGCGTCGTCGCCGTCGGCGAGGAACCGGTCCCGCTCCGTGCCGAGCGTCCGAAACCGCTCGATGATGACGTTCACCGCCAACCGGTGCAGCCATGTGCCGAAGGCCGCGTCGCCGCGGAAGGTGCCGAGCTTCTGCCACGCCCGGACGAACACGTCCTGCGTCAGCTCGTCGGCGGCCTCCGTGCCGGCCATGCGGCGCGCCAGCCCGTGCACCCGCGCGACGTGCCGCGCGTACACACGCTCGAAGGCGCCCGTATCGCCACCGGCAGCCAGCGCCACGTCGGCCTCACCGACCGGCCCAGTCGGCGCCGGCCTCTCCTGCGCCGTCACCATCCTCCAAGCTGTTGGATGTGCACAGGTTGGGGAAGGTTGGAACCTACGATGCCGGCTTCTGCCCGAAGTCCACGCGCGGGGTGCGCTGGGCCTCCGGCGGTGCCTTGAACAGCGTGTATTCCTTGAACCCGAAGATGCCCGCCGTGACGTTGGAGGGGAACTGCCGGCGGGCGGTGTTGTACTCCTGCACGCGCTCGTTGTAGCGCATCCGCTCCACGGCCAGGCGGTTCTCGGTGCCCGACAGCTCGTCCATCAGCCGGTTGAACGACTCGCTCGACCGGAGCTGCGGATAGTTCTCGACCACAACCAGCAAGCGCGCCAGCGCCGAGCTCTGCTGGTTGGCGGCTTCCATCGTTTCTTCGGGCGTTCGCGCCCCGGCCAGCCTGGCGCGCGACTCCGCGATCTGGCCGAACACGTCTTTCTCCTGCTGCGAGATCCCTTTCACTGTCTCGACGAGGTTCGGAATCAGATCATTGCGGCGCTGGAGCTGGTTCTCCACCTGCGCCCACTGCGCCTTGATGGCCTCTTCCTGTCCGACGAACCGGTTGTACGAGCAGCCCGCCGCCGCCGCCGCCGCCAGGCCGACGAACATCGCCACGATCGCTGGACGCATCTCCTGTCTCATTGCCCGTCCTTCCGCGAGCCGCAGTCCGCGTTCCACGATCCGCGATCCGCAGTCATGCACTTGCACATCTGCAAGTGAGCTTCTGAAGGGTGACCTGTGACTTCCGGCTTCCGACTTCCGACTTGTGACGTCCGGCTCCGGACCTCCGGCTCCTGACATCGACGTGTGACCTGTCAATTCTGCATTCTGAATCGTGCATTTTGAATTCTGCATTTTGAATTCTGCATTTTGAATTACCATGACGCCCCTCCGCCGCCTCCGCCCGACCGGCCGCCGCCGAAGCCGCCGAATCCGCCGCCAAAGCCGCCGCCCCCGAACCCGCCCCCGCCGAACGGTCCAACGCCGCTGTGCCACCGGCCTGGATAGCCGCCCCATCCCCGGCGGTGGAATCGCCGGCGGCGCCCGCGGCCGAGCATCGAGCCGATGAGCTGCACGACGATGATGACGACGAAGAGCGCGATGATGAGGGCCGAGCCGGAGCCGGCCGCCGGGTTGACGTCACGGCGGCGCGACGGCCGGACGCCTTGCAGGGTGACGTTCCGCGCCTCGGCGATGCGCGAGATCACGCGCGACACGCCGGCGAGCAGCCCCGTGCCGTAGCTGCCCCGGCGGAACTCCGGCACCATGTACTGGCGGCTCGTTTCGCCCGCGAAGCCATCGGTGATGAACTGCTCCAGGTCGTAGCCGACTTCGATCCAGACGGCGCGATCCTTCACCGCGAGCACCACGAGCGCGCCGTTGTCCTTGCCCTTCGCGCCGATGCCGCGCCCGCGGTTCTCGAACATCTCGACGGCGTATTCCTGCAGCGTCGCGTACGGCGCGAAGGTCTCCACCGTGGCGACCACGACGACGTCGCCACTGGCCTGCTCCAGCGACCGGACGAGCGAGTCCATCGCCGCCTCGTTCGACGGGTCGATGACGTTGGCGAAGTCGTTGACGGGACGGGTGAGCTCGGGCGGAGGCTCCTGCGCCTGGACCGGTGCGCTCCACGCCACCACGACGACGAGCGACGAACAGACGACGCGCCAGGCTGTTGCCGTCACGCCCGCCAGCGATCGATGTAGGCCGCCAGATGCTCGATGGCGGCCAGGTACTCGGGGAACAGCCGCGCCGGATCCGTCGAGGGGAGCCCGGTCGAATGCTCGAGGGCGAGCACGGAGGCCACGATCCCTTCCGGCAGCTCCGCGATGCGCGCGCCTTCCCGCGTGGCGGCCGCGCGATCGCTCGTCGTCACGCCGTGCAGCCGTGCCACGTTGCGCACGAGGGCCGCAAAGGCCGGGGCCGACATCTGCACCAGGTCCGCGATGGCCTGCGGCCGGCCGCTCGCCTCGATGTACTCCTCGCGCACGTGCAGGAGGTGGCTCTTCACCTGCGTCTCGCAGGCGCGGCGCAGGTCTTCGCGGGCGATCGTCACGCCCTCGAAGGGGTCCGGTCCGTACACGTGCGCGTGCGCCCGCACCATCTCGCTGTACTCCAGCGGAAACGCATCGAGCGATCGCCGGAACTCGTGCTCGGGCAAGACGAGAGGCGTCGCGAGCCCCTGCCGCTCCCAGGAGTGCCGCACGCGGGCGCAGGCGTCGAGGTCCGTCGTGTCGAGCGTCGTCACGAGCGCCAGGCAGGAGAGCGGCGCCGACTCGTCGGGATCGCCGTAGACGATGAGCGAAAGGAGCCGATCGCCGAAAATCCGGCGCAGATCCGAGAGGAGGGTGCCGGCCCGGTCGGCCGCCGCGGTCGCCATACAGCCATTCTAATCAACTCCCAACTCCCCAACTCTTCAACTCCCAACTCCCAACTCCCAAACGGTCAGCTCCCACTCTCAACTCCCAACTCCCACTCTCAATTCCCAACTCACTCCCAACTTCCAACTCCCAATTTCTAACTCCCAATTTCCAACTCCCAAAACGGTCAACTCCCACTCTCAACTCCCAACTCCCAAACGGTCAGCTCCCAACTTCCAACTCCCAACTTCCAACTCCCAAACTAGAATTGAGTGGCATGCGCCTGCGGGAGCTGAACGTCGGCTGCTTCGGCGGCGGCACGGGATTGCCGAGTCTGCTCGGAGGGCTCAAGAGCAATCCCTGGCTGCGCGTCAATGCCGTCGTCACGATGTTCGACAGCGGCGGCAGCTCAGGCCAGCTCCGGGACGAGCTGGGCGTCCTGCCACCGGGCGACGTCCTCAAGTGCGCGCTCGCGCTCGCTCGCAACGAGGGCGAAGCACGCCGCGTGCTGCTGTCGCGCCTGCCGACGCTCGAACATCATGCGCGCTTGGCGGGGCATACCGGCGGGAACCTGCTCCTCTCGATGATGCAGCAGTACAGCGGCGACTTCCTCGCGGCCGTCGACGGCCTTCGCGCCCTCCTCGGGTGCAGGGGGCGCGTCTGGCCCGTGAGCGTCGAGCGAGCCTCCGTGTGCGCGGAGTACGGAGACGGCTCCGAGACGCGCGGCGAGGTGGAAGTCGATGCGGGGCAGTCGCGCGGACACGAGGTGCGCCGCGTGTGGCTCCAGCCTCAGCCGTCGATTCACCCCGCCGTCGCGGACGCCATCGCCGAGTTCGACGCGGTGATCATTGGACCCGGGTCGTTCTTCACGAGCCTCATGCCGCCCCTGCTCGTGCGTGGCGTCCCCGAAGCGCTCGCCACGCTGCAAGGACCGATCATCCTCATCGCGAACCTGTTGACCGAGGGCAGCGGCATGTCGGGCTTCACGGCGGCCGATGCCGCCAGGTGGGTCTCCGGCGCGATCCACCGGCCGGTCGACGTCGTCATCGCCAACACGGGCCTCCCGTCGGCGGAGGGCCTTGCCACGTACGCGGCCGAGCACAAAACGCCTCTGGCGCTCGGCGACCTCGATTCGTCCTGCGAGGCGGTCCTCGGCGACTTCTGGTGCCGCGAGATCGCCCGCCACGACCGGCGTCGCCTCTCGTTCGCCGTCTGGAGCGTGCTCGCGGACCGGCTTCTTCAGCACAAAGGCGCAGTGACATGGGCAGAGTCGTCCGATTCGCGCTGATCGTCTTCGCGTTCGCCTCGCTGATGGCCGCCCGGACCGGCGGCGCGACGACCGATCCCTCGGCGGTCATTTCGGGCATCGACGCGAAGCGCGACGCATATGCCGGCGTCGCGATGCAGATCTGGAACTTCGCCGAGGTCGGCTATCAGGAGGCGAAGAGCAGCGCGCTCCTGCAGGACGCGCTCCGGGCGGCCGGTTTCACCGTGCAGGCAGGCGTGGCGGAGATTCCCACCGCGTTTGTCGCGACGTTTGGATCGGGCCGGCCGGTCATCGGGATCCTGGGAGAGTTCGACGCCCTGCCGGGCCTGTCGCAGCAAGCGGTGCCGGAGCGTCAGGCGGTCACGGCCGGCGCGCCGGGCCACGGCTGCGGCCATCACCTGTTCGGCACCGGCTCCATGGCGGCGGCGATTGCCGTGAAGGACTGGCTGGCCGCGGGAAGGCGGCCCGGCACGATCCGGTACTACGGCACCCCGGCCGAGGAAGGCGGCGCGGGCAAGGTCTACATGCTGCGGGCCGGCCTCTTCGACGACGTGGACGCCGTCGTGTCCTGGCACGCCGGGGATCGCAACCAGGCAGGCGCCGCGAGCACGCTCGCCAACGTGAACGCGAAGTTCCGCTTCCACGGCCTGTCGGCGCACGCGGCCGGCGCGCCGGAGCGAGGCCGCTCGGCGCTCGACGGCGTCCTGGCGATGACGCACATGGTGGACATGCTCCGCGAGCACGTCCCGTCCGACACACGCATCCACTACGTCATCACCGGCGGCGGCGCCGCGCCGAACGTCGTCCCCGACTTCGCCGAGGTGTACCTGTACGCGCGGCACAATGACATGGCGCAGCTCGACGGGATCTGGGACCGTATCATCGCCGCCTCGAAGGGGGCGGCGCTGGGCACGGGCACGACCGTCGAGCACGAGGTCATGGGCGCCGTCTACAACGTTTTGCCCAACGACTACCTCGCCGGGCTTCAGCAGACGAACCTGCTGCGCGTCGGCGGCGTCACCTACACCGCTGAAGAGCAAGCGTTCGCCGAAAAGCTGCGCACCACGCTGCAGCCGCCGCTCCAGCCGCTCGGCTCCGAGTCGCGGATCCAGGAACCGCGGACGGAAATCGGCAACAACTCGACCGACACCGGAGACGTGAGCTGGAAGGTCCCCACGGTGCAGCTCACCGCAGCGACCTGGGTCCCCGGCACGCCCGCGCACAGCTGGCAGGCGGTGGCCGCCGGCGGCACGTCGATCGGCGTGAAAGGGATGATGGTTGCCGCAAAGACGATGGCGCTGACGGCGATCGATTTGTTGACCGACCCCTCGCACGTCGAGAAGGCGAAGGCCGAGCTCGTCGAGCGCCGCGCCGGCCACGTCTACAACTCCCGGATCGGGGACCGGAAGCCTCCGCTGGACTATCGGAAGTAGCGTCTCGATGGTCCCTCGGCCGGACCGAGGCCATGCGCATGAACCGCAGGAAAGCGGATGAAACGCAGGGACGACGAACCAGCGGTACGAAGGGCACGAAGACGGACGGAGACGGGCGAAGACGAACGAAGACCAGATTACGAGGACACACACCCGCCCCCGAGCCTCCCGAAGGGTTCGAGTCCAACCGATAAGAACGTGAAATGTGTCTCCAGCGGGCGCTCCCCGCCGCTGTCGTCGCCGTCGTGCTGGCCTGTCTTGGGCCGACCGCCGGAGCACAGGCTCCCGAGACCGGGAGTGTGAGCGGCCGCGTCACGCTCACGAAGCGAATCCGGGGTGTGCCGCTTCCGTCCAATGCCTATCAGCCGCGCAGCATCCACCGGCACGGGGGATCTCCCGGCCCTGAGATCAGGAACGTCGTTGTCTATCTGAAGGACGCCGCGCACCCGGGCGAGCTCCCGGCGATGCGGAGCCAGATCCGCCAGACCAACGAGGCTTTCTCTCCGCGTGTCGTAGCCATCACGCGCGGGTCCACGGTGGACTTCCCGAACGCCGATCCGTTCTTCCACAACGTGTTCTCGCTGTCGGGTGCCGCGACCTTCGACCTGGGCCGATTCCCGCAGGGGGCGAGCCGGTCACGCGTGTTCCGCAAGGCCGGCCTGGTGAAGGTGTATTGCCATCTGCACTCCCACATGAGCGCCACGATCCTCGTGCTCGATCACCCGTACTTCGCCGTGCCCGAGCTGGACGGCTCGTTCACGCTCGAGGGCGTTCCAGTCGGCCGCTACACGCTCGTCGCCTGGCACGAGCGGGTCGGCGAACGCACGTCGATCGTGCGGATCGAGGCCGGCCGCACGGCATCGGCGGATCTCTCCCTGCCGGTCGAGGGTGCCCCGTGACCGTCCGCCCCCGGCCGCCGCGCCTGCTCGTCAAGACCACCATCGCCGTGGCGCTCGTGACGGTCGCCCTGCTGTTCCTCGTGGTGGCGGTCGTGACCTGGAGCGTGCGCGAGCAGGTGCGGCAGGCGGTCATCGACAACCTGGAATCCACGCAGCGCCTCTTTGCCGCGCTCGAGGCGCGGCGGCAGCGGGAGATGCACGCGCAGGCGGCCACGCTGGCCGACAGCCCGACGCTCAAGGCCGCGCTGGATACCTACGCGGCCTATGCGCCGTCGGCCACCGACGCGACACGGGTCCAGTTGTTTGCGACGATCACGAACGAGCTGGAGAAGCTCGCGGGACGAGTCGACGCCGACGCGATCGTGCTCGTGGACGTGCGCCGGACGACGCTTGCGGCGGCCGGACGGCTCGCCGAGCGGTGGCAGCGGGGGCGCCCGGTGAGCGTCGTCGCGGGCGGCGAAGAGGCAGGCAGCTACAACGGCGTCGTGCATGCCGGCGCCCACACGTTTCGCGTCGTGTCCGTTCCGCTCGTGCTGACGGCGGATACGCTCATCGGGACGCTGTACCTGGCGACGAGCCTCGATGACGCCTACGTCAGATCGCTCGCGGCGCTGTCGCGCGCGCAGATCGCCATCACGGCCGAGGGGCTTCTGCTGGCGAGCACGCTCGGGTCCGGCCGCTCCCGGGGATTCGAGGCGGCGCTCGCGCATGCGAGGGCCCCCGAGGGGGTGTTCGACCTCGACGGCGAATCGTACGCCTATCGAAAGCTGTTCCAGGTCGGCGACACGAGCACGTATGCGCTCGGCTCGATCGATGCGGCGTCGGGCCCGGCGACGCGCCGCGCGATGCGGCATCTGGCGCTCATCGCGGTCGGCGCGACCCTCCTCGCCCTGCTGGGCAGCTTCTGGCTTGCCCGGCAGCTCACGGAGCCCATCGGCCGGCTCTCGGCGTCCCTCGAGGGCATGGCGGCCGTGCCTCACGCCGACGCGCGGCTCTCGCTCACCGGATCGAGCCGCGAGCTCGACACGCTGACCGACACCTTCAACGCGTTGATGGCGTCGGTGGCTGCCGCGGAAGCGCAGACCCAGGCGGCGTACACCGGGGCCATCCGCGCGCTGGCCGCGGCGCTCGACGCACGCGATCCGTACACGGCGGGCCACTCGGAGCGCGTCAGCGTGCTCTCGGTCGCGATCGGCCGCGCGCTCGATCTGCCGGGCGAGGACGTCGAGGTGCTCCGGCTCGGCGCGCTCCTCCACGACATCGGCAAGATCGGCGTGCCCGACCATGTGCTCCGGAAGCCGGGCGCGCTGACGGCGAGCGAGTACGACATCATCAAGCAGCACCCGGTGCTCGGAGCGCGCATCCTCCGGTCGGTGCCGTTCCTCTCGCGGCACATTCCGATCGTCGAGCTGCACCACGAACGGCCGGACGGGCGGGGCTATCCGCACGGCCTTCACGACGAGGACATCCCGCTGGCCGCGCGCATCGTGCACGTCGCGGACGCCTACGACGCCATGACGAGCGCCCGCGCCTACCGCGGGGCGCTCCCGCCCCGCGAGGCGCTGCGCGAGCTCTGGCGGTGCGCCGGCGCCCAGTTCCACGCCGACATCGTGAGCGCGCTGGCGATGGTGCTGCGCGGCGCGACGACGGAGACCGTCGTGCGCGCCTCGGAGACCGTCGATGTCTAGCAGCCCGTGGTGCAAGTCCGGCTGCATTCGGC
>JBOGIW010000347.1:0-11164 GCA_050748045.1 Vicinamibacterales bacterium
GCCCTGAGTAGGCGCATCCCAACTCGAAGAGCCGCCTGAGGACCGCGGGCTTATCGACACGGGAGAGCAGAAGCACGTCTCGCGCGATCGTCGTCTCGATCAGCGAGTCACGGATGTAACGCGCCCATCGATCCGGCTCGCCAATGAGCGGCGCGGCTCCGGGGTAACCCCCGTAGAACAGGTACTGCTCGACGTTCCAATCGAACGCCTCATGCATCTCGGCCCACGTCCAGTGCGGCAGGTGCACGATCTCGAAGCGGCCGGCGAGGCTTTCCGTCAGCCCTCGCTGGACAAGCAGAGGCGCGGATCCGAGGAGCACGACCTTCAGCGGCCGTCGGGCACTGTTGTCGGCATCCCATAGGCGCTTCACGGCCTCAGACCAGTGCGGCACCTTCTGGACTTCGTCCAACACGATGAGCGCGCCGCCCTGACCCGTGTCGCGCAGAAGCAAGCGCGCCGCTTCCCACTGCGCGTCGACCCAGTCCGACCCGCGGAGCGTCGGCTCGTCCGCGCTGGCAAATACGTACGGCAGACGCGCCTTCTCGACGACTTGGGTTACCAGAGTCGTCTTCCCGACCTGCCGCGCCCCTGTGACGACCTGCATGAACCGGCGTCGTTCGCCCAGGCGGTGGAGCAGCTCGGCAGCCTGAGGGCGGGTGTAAATCTGTCTGCTCACAGTCTTGAGTAATTTTACTCAATGCCTTGAGTATTTTGTAGGAGCCCGCTCGACCCCTCGCCCGACACGAAAGATTCAGTGAACCTGCTTGCCCCGTGCATCGGTTGAAGCCGAATCAGAAGGCCAGCGGCCCGTAGTCGTAGAAGGAGTTTCCAGGAGTCTCGTCGTCGCGGATCACGTTGGTGACGAGTCGTGCCAGGTCCCTGCTGATTCCAGCCACGCTTGAGATCACGGCCGCAGCGACGTCGCCGCCTTCGTCATCGGGCGAGTCGTTCCGGCGGATCACACTGTCGACGTGGTCGACAAAGCGGCCGACGTCAACGACCGGCTGCTCTTCCGAACCGCAGAATCCGCAAGCACCCGGGGCACCGTTCGCCTCGATCCACGCTTACGGGTGCGGGTTCGTGGTGCACGCCACACAGACACGCATCTCGTCGAGTGTAGCTGAGCCCTATGCCTCATCGATCGCCGCCCTGTCCGTGGACGAGGACTCGTGGCTATAGCGCCCGATTCGACCGACGCGATCGGCGCGCGACAGCGGGGGTGAACTGTCAGCGTGTCTCAGTTGTGTCTCAGGACTCGTCCAACCTGCCGCTGGGTACTCCCGGGGCGAGTCGCATCATTACTTGAGTACCGGATCTTAGCAGTTTGGCTGGGAGGCAGGGATTCGAACCCCGATAACGTGGTCCAGAGCCACGTGTCCTACCGTTGAACGACCTCCCAGGACAGGCCGCGTGTCTCGACAGGCGGGAACTTCCCATTCTAACGTCGTCGCTCCTGGAGGCGCAAGGATCGGGCTCGCTCTCAAAGCGCCCGGCCAGTGCAATTCTTCGCGCAGGAGAGGACTGTCTCACCTGCCGGCGTCAACTCTGAGGCCGCAGACCTGGGCACGCCGCGATATCCACACGCCTTGCCGTGTCTCAGTCGCCGCGAGTCCACTTGGGCGCCGCACGTCCGCTCGGACGCCATCGTCGTACTCGGGCCAACCGATGAACAGCCGCGCGCCGCCGCGGGCGCCGCACGTCCACTCGGACCTCGCCCGTACACCCGTGCGCCACAGGTACCAAACGCGCCCCGCGTACAAAAGAAGAGCGGCCTCACGCGCCGGCGCGCGACCGCCACAGAGAACGAGCCTCATAGGAGGCGTCTTACTGGATCTGCTCGTCGCGGGACTCGTCGCCGCCGGTGACATCGCCTCCCTCAGGCGTCACGTCCGAGCCACCCTCCCCGTCCTGCATCTGCTTGCGCCGGCGATGGCTGGCCATGCCCCCCTTGCGTCCCGCTTCGCGCGCCTCCTCGCTGGTCCACTCGTGCGCCGTGCCCTTCGCGTGAGCCGCCTTGCCTCCCTTGCTCGCAATCTCACGCTGCTTGGCGCGGTCCATCGAGGCAAATCCGCGATCCTCTTTTGCCACACTGACCTCCTGCCTGTGCCCTCTCCACCCATCCCGCGGCCGTATACCGGCCCACAGGATCCGCGTTCAGGCGGGCCGAGGCTGCAACGGATGTGCCACGCCGCTCGAGGTAAATGGCGGTAACTCTCAGCAATAAATGAACTTAGCTACACACACCCAGTTCAGCCGTATTCCCGGATAAACGGAAGCACAGCTGTTTCGCTCGGGAATACTGTCGAGGTGCGGCTGTAAGTTGGTGATTTCGCGAAGAGATGGCTAGGATCGCGCCGCCAGGAAGGCCCGCAGCGCGTCGAGGCGGGCGACGCTGCGATCGCGCCCGAGCAGCGCCAGCACTTCGAAAAGACCGGGGCTTGCGCCGCGCCCGGTCACGGCGACGCGCACCGCGTGAATGAGGCTGCCCGCCTTAAGGCCGCGCTCGGATGCCGTTCCACGCACCGCCGCTTCCACATGTGATTCGTCGAAGGGACTGGTGGTACGCAGCACGCGGACCAGCGCGCCCACGTGATCGTCCAGGCCGGCCACCCGCAGGTGCTTCTCCACGGCCTCGGGCTCGTACTCGACCGTATCGCGGAGGAACGGGCGCGCCTGCTCGACGAAGTCCGTCAGCCGCTTCGCCCGCGGCCGCAGGAGCTCCAGTACCCGCATCAGCCAGGCCCGACGGTCGGGCGCGGAATCCACAGGCCAGAGACCGGCCTCCCGGAGCAGCGGCTCCACCTGCCCGGCCAGTTCCGCCGGCGAGAGCCGCGCGATGTACTGGCCGTTCATCCAGTCGAGCTTCTCCGTGTTGAAGACGGCGTTGCCGCCGCTGATGCCCTCGAGCGCGAACGCCTCCCGCAGCTCGTCGCGGGACATCAGCTCGCGGTCGCCGCCCGGCGACCATCCGAGGAGCGCAAGGAAGTTGACCATGGCGTCCGGCAGGTAGCCGAGCCGCTTGTACTCCATCACCGACGTGGCGCCGTGCCGCTTGCTCAACCGCTTTTTGTCGGCGCCGAGGATGAGCGGCACGTGCGCGAAGCGGGGCATCGGCTCGCCGAAGGCGCCGAAGAGCAGCACGTGCTTCGGCGTGTTCGAGATGTGATCGTCGCCGCGGATCACGTGCGTGATCCGCATGTCGATGTCGTCAACGACCACGGAGAGGTGGTAGGTCGGGTAGCGATCGGAGCGCAGGATCACGAAATCCTCGATGTTCGCGTGCTCGAAGGCGATCGGCCCGTGCACGGCATCGTCGAACGTGGTATGCCCGGTCGGGACCGTGAACCGGATGGCCCGCGGCGCACCGGCGGCCTCGAGCGCCGCGATCCGCCCGGGCAGGAGCGAGAGGCAAGCGCGGTCGTATCTCCAGGCGTCGCCCCGTGCTTCGGCCTGCGCGCGCGCCTGCCGCAACCGATCGGGCGAGCAGTAGCAGTGATATGCGCGCCCCTCGGCCACGAGGCGCTCGGCCATCGCGCGGTAGCGGTCCAGCCGCGCCGACTGAAAGTAGGGGGCGTGCGGGCCGCCCTTGTCGGGCCCCTCGTCCCAGTCGAGGCCGAGCCACCTCATGCCGTCGAGGATGCCGGTCACCATCTCCAGCGACGATCGCTCCGCGTCGGTGTCTTCGATGCGCAGGATGAACGTGCCGCCGTGGCGGCGCGCATACAGCCAGTTGAAGAGTGCTGTGCGCGCCCCGCCGACGTGGAGGTACCCGGTCGGCGACGGCGCGAATCGAACGCGAGGCCCCATGCACGAATCTTAGCGCGTGGGCATTTCGATAGCCGCCTTCTCAACGCCCCCGCTCTCACACAGCCGCGGCGAAGAGACTGATTCCCAGCAAGAGCAGGAGCCCGCCGACGAGCCGGCGGTAAATGGATTCCGGAATCCGACGCAAGGCAGGTACGCCGAGGAAGGTGCCGATGGTCACCCCGACTGACACGACAAGCCAGAGACGCGTGGCCTCGACGATGACCGGGCCGGCCGAGAGAAAGTAGATCGGCACCCTCGCGGCGTCGACGAGCAGCGCGGCCGCGGTGGCGGTGGCCACGAGCTGCCGTGGATTCAGTCCGAACCCGAGAAGTGCGGCGGCACGAATGCCCCCTTGATTGCCGACCAGCCCCCCGAACAGCCCCGACAGGATGCCGCCGAGCAGGCGCCAGAACCCTGTTCGCGGCAAGGGGATGGGACGCCGGACGAGCTCCGTGCCGCCCGCCAGCACCAGGAGCGAGGCCAGGACGATGGTGAGCGTCGGGCTGGCAAGGCGAGCCTGCAGCGCGGCACCCGCCAACCCTCCAACCGCGCTGGCGACGCCGAACTGCTTGAAGGTTGGCCCATCAACGTCGGATCGGAGCCGAAGCCACCTGATCGTCGTCGCCCATGCATGCGGGATGGCCAGCACGGCGACGGCATGTGCCGTGGGCATCGACAACATCAGGACGGGTGTGAGCAGGCTGCCGATGCCGAAGCCCGACACAGCGGCAATCGCGCCCGCGAAGACGGCGACGCTTCCAACCAGCCAGGGAGAATCCAGAATGTGCGCCTCCTTCGCCGTCCCGGCCGCCGCAGCGGTCAGCGAGAGGCGCGAGCGGAACGCTGGATGGGTGTGGCCCCCGACAGCGCGGATCGATTTGTCAGGGCTTGGGGCCTGTTTCTGAGTTTATGTCGAGCACTGTAGACGACAGTCGGCTGAACGCGCAATCCGGAGGACGGCTGGGTAATGATCTACGAGACCACTACGGACGGCTGCTGGACCACTACGGACGGCTGCAAAACGACGGCGGTCGTCCCGGATGCCTACGACAGCCGGAAGATGTAGCCCCGGCGCTGCCATGCACGACGCGTCACGTCCGGCTCGCCCGATTCGCATCGGCATTTCATCGTGCCTCCTGGGCGAAGCCGTCCGATTCGATGGCGGCCACAAGCGCGATCCGTTCCTGACCGAGACGCTTGGACGTTTCGTCGAATGGGTGCCGGTCTGTCCCGAGGTGGAGTGCGGTCTCGGCACGCCACGCGAATCGATGCACCTCGTGCGCATGAAGGACGGCGTTCGGCTGCTGACCGTCACCACCGCCCGAGATCTGACCGGGCGGCTGGACCGATACGCCAAGCGGCGAGTCGAGCAGCTGGCGTCGGAGAGCCTGTGCGGCTACGTGCTCAAGAAGAGCTCGCCGAGCTGCGGATTGGAACGGGTCACGATCTACGACGAACACCACGTTCCGGCCACATCCGGACGAGGAAGATTCGCGGCCAGGTTGCTGGAGCGGTTTCCCGACCTCCCGGTGGAGGAAGAAGGCCGCTTGTCCGATCCCCGGCTGCGGGAGAACTTCGTGGAGCGGGTGTTCGCATACTGGAGGCTTCGCGATCTCTTCAGCAGGACGTGGACCCTGGGGGCGCTCGTACGATTCCACACGGCACACAAACTGATCCTGATGGCGCATTCACCCGGCGCGTGCCAGCAACTCGGGCGCATGGTGGCACGCCCGCGAACCTTGCCGGACGGCGACATCGAACGTGGCTACACCGAGACGTTCATGGCCGCTCTGGCGGTCGTCCCCACGCGCCGGCGGCACACGAACGTGCTGCAACACATGGCGGGGTACTTCGAGGATTGCCTCGATCGCGATTCGAGGGCGGAGCTCCTCGCCGCAATCGACGAATATCGCCGGGCGCTCGTGCCGCTCAGCGTCCCGATCGCGTTGTTGCGGCATCACGTGCGGCCCACGACGTGTCATATCTGGCGGGACAGTTGTACCTGGAGCCGCATCCCGACGAGCTCATGCTCCGCCATCACGGGTGAACTCGATCGTCAAGTCGCCGCTCTTCGTGATCCTCGGCTCTTTCACGCGGTGAGGCGCTCGTCGACAGCTTCCGCTTCACGCGGCTCCGTTGAATGCCCATGCAATGGGACACGTTCGTCCGCCGATTACACGTCAGCGGCCGGCTCCTCAACGTGTGGTGTCGCCCCCCTGAAATACGCCGAGGCTTCCGCGCGAAAGAGAACGTACGCAACACCCGCGAAGACGAGGATATGCACGACGGCGTGCGACACGGAGTGAAATGCGCTCACGATGACCTGGTATGCGGTCCACACGAGGGCAAGCCAGCGCGCCCAGGCGGCGCCACGGAGTATGAACACTCCGGCAACAACCGCGAGGACCCTGACGCAGAGAACCCAGACCACCCCATACTGAACCGGGCCGTCGGCCCTGAGCTCGGTCGCGTGGTACGCCAGGCCGAACGCTCCGGCTGCGACAAATACGCTGCCGACAACCGTGACCGATCGTGGACGCTGGTTCGTGAAGACGCCGGTCGGAACGTGTCGCTGAATACGCATCCGCCGATTGTGCCAAAGGCACGTGATCGACCGCGGGATTTTCCGCACCCCATCGGCGAAATCCCGCAGATGGCTCGGCATGGCAGCTGTGGACCCACGGACGTCCAGGATTCCGGCCGTTGACCCCTCGGAGAACGCTGGCGCGGCTCTTGCCCACGGATGCGACGAGCATCAGGTTCTCGAACAGCTGTCCTTTCGATCGTGCTGACGTTGGCAGTGGGGCACAACACCGCGCTGTTGTGCAAGGCCTGGTGTGATCCACGCGAGGCCGCCACGACCGGGTGCCACCATCAGGAGCCGACAGCGTCCGCAAGTCTGTCTGGCAACGACAACTGCGACAACGTGGTGCTCAGCACTGCTGCGCTCGTTCGCGAGAACGTTCGGCGCGGTTCGACCACCGCGGGCACCCACGACGCCATAGTCGTCCCCCGCTTCCGAGTCGCTCCTTCGACGACCGACACCAGCTCTGGCTACGAACCGGGCCGGGAGCTGGCGATCGAAAGACGACCTCTCGTCACCACCCTCCGAATCTGAGCCTCTGCGCCGCGACCGGTCTGCCGGGCCGGGCGCTCGCGGTGCCACTCCAAACACACGCAAAAACGTCCTGCGCGTGTGATCGCACGGGCAAAGACATTACAGATTGCGGGAACAGATGCGCCGCGGTGATCGACATGACTCGTTTCAGGGGTTTCGATTCGTACTTCTTCTCATGGGCTGGCCCTGACCTGGCCAACGCCTGCCTCGGCTCGGACGACGCAGGTGCTTCCGTCGCCGCTGAGCCTCGGTGACGTGATCCGGCTCGCCGGCGAACGGAGGGACGAAATACACGCGGCGCGCGCGCGAACGCGTGCCGGCGAGGCACGGCCGGCAATCATGTCGGCGCTCGACGACCCCATGATCTCGCCGTCGCTCGATCACCTGCCGTTCATGCTGGGCGGCGCGGATGTGAGCGTCACGATAGAGCAGCAGATCCCGCCGTCCGGCATCCGTCGTCATCGCCGCGCGTCTGCCCTGGCCGACCAAGTCATGCGCGACATGTTCCGTCCGATGGCGACGATCCGCACGGACCCGCTTACACGATGGCCGAGGGCAGGGGTGGATGGCGATGGTGGGTCTCAGCCTGCCGATCTGGCGCGGGAAGCTCCGCGCCGGCGTCGCCGAAGCCCAGGCGATGCGCGCGATGTCCGAAGCGGAGCTGCGAGCGATGACCCGAATGATCGAGGGGACGCCGCGGATCGCGTTCGGGCGTGCTCTCATGCGGCAGCGTCTCGGGCTAGAATGAAATTCAGGCACGTCTCCTTTTCAGTTGCCGGAGGACGTTTCGGCCGCACTTGGCAGTGACGAGAGCCTCTTACGAAGGACTCGCGGTTGATCGGACGGCCGGTCGGCGTGACACTGCGATTCTGCAGCGATCTCGCGCCGTGACACAGCACAACGGCCGCACCTCCTCATGGCGTCGCTCACGCTGACACCGCGCGGCCGCCTGCTGTTCACTCTCGCGGACGACGCGCTCGAGCCGCCAACGCTCTCGCGCAGGCTCGAAGGCGCGTTCGCCCGTGGGTCAGGTCACGGATTGCTCGAGCTCGGCGCTGCCGAAGTCGGGACCGCGCTTCCAGCAGACTTCAGCTACTGGCGCGACTTCGCCGCGCGGTTGGTCACGACCATCTGCACCCAACCCGATCTCGATGCGCACCACGCGCCAATACCTGCGCCTGCGTTCGGCGAGCTCGAGGCACTCGCCGCGGCCGCGCCGCCAATGACCGGCGCGGAGTACATCACGGCCTCGGTCCTCGAAACGCTCTGGACCGAGATCGCTGATGCGTTTCGATCCGAGCTCGCCGAATCGAAGGCGTCGGTCCAGGAGTTCCTCCAGCGTCGGGGCCCAGCGTGGCGTCTCGTCGGCCGCGTCCACTTCAACCTCGCCGAGAACCGCCGGGATGATGAAGCGCCGTTCGCGTTTCTGGCGACCTACACGACGCAATTGTCGACCGAGGCCAGGGCCCAGCACCTGCCGCTTGGCCGCGCACTGAGCGAATACGCCGGCGCCGCCAACAAGCCGCGGCTGCTCTCGTTGCTCCTGCCGGTCCAGCGCGCCGCCGCCGAGTGTCCGTGGCTGAAGGCGATGGTCGAGGCCGGCGAGATCTATCATCCGCTGCGGTGGACGCCCGCCGAGGCGTTTCAATTGCTGACCGATGTCCCCCGCCTCGAGGCCGCGGGCGTCATCGTGCGCGTACCGAACGCATGGCGGGCAAATCGACCACCACGCCCGCAAGTCACGGCCACCGTCGGGGGCAAACCGCCGTCGGGTCTCGGCACGGACGCGCTGCTCGACTTCAAGATGGGCGTCAGCCTCGACGGCGAACCGCTCTCCAAAGCGGAGATTGAGCAACTGCTCGCCGCGTCGAACGGCCTGCACCTGGTGCGCGGACGCTGGGTCGAAGTCGATCGCGAAAGACTCAGCCAGATGCTCGACGAGTTTCGAGCGGTGGAGACGGCCGCGGCGACCGACGGCCTCTCCTTCGGCGAAGCGATGCGCCTCCTCGCGGGCGCGCACGTGCCAGGGGATGTTGTTGCCGCCACCGCCCCCGACTGGTCACTCGTTGTCGCCGGGCCGTGGCTGGCAAAGACACTCGCCGGCCTTCGCGATCCTGCCCAACTGGCGAAACTGGATCCTGGCGCCGCGCTCAAGGCGACGTTGCGCCCCTATCAGCAGGCCGGCGTGCGCTGGCTGCATCTGCTCTCCAGCCTCGGCCTGGGCGCCTGCCTCGCCGACGACATGGGCCTCGGCAAGACGATGCAGGTGCTGGCGCTGTTGCTGGTGATGCGAGCGCGTGCGGGACGTGAGGAGACCCGGCGTGCCAGCCTTCTGGTCGCGCCGGCCTCCCTGCTGGCCAACTGGACTGCCGAGATCGAGCGCTTCGCGCCGACCCTCACCGCGATCATCGCGCATCCCTCGGCGATGACCGCCGGGGAGCTCAAGGCGCTCGATGGTGACCGGATTGCCGGCGTCGACCTCGTCATCACCAGCTACGGATCGCTGCTGCGCGTGCCCGCGCTGCTCGCCACGCCGTGGCGTCTCGCCATCCTGGACGAAGCGCAGGCGATCAAGACACCCGGCGCGAAGCAGACCCGGGCCGCCAAGCAGATCGATGCGCGGGCGCGCATCGCGCTCACCGGCACGCCTGTGGAAAATCGCCTCGGCGATCTCTGGTCCATCTTCGACTTTCTCAACCCCGGCCTGCTGGGATCCGGGAAGGCGTTCTCGACGTTCACCAAACGCCTCTCGTCACAACCGCACAACCCGTATGCACCGCTGCGCGCGCTCGTGCGCCCGTACATCCTGCGGCGCCTGAAGACCGACAAGTCCGTCATCGCCGACCTGCCAACCAAGACCGAGGTGAGGGCCTTCTGCCACCTGACGCGCAAACAAGCGGCGCTCTATCAGCAGTCGGTGGCCGCCCTGGCGGCTGAGCTCGAGCGAGCCGAGGGGATGAAGCGTCGCGGCGTCGTGCTCGCGTCGCTGATGCGGCTCAAGCAGATCTGCAATCACCCGTCGCAATGGCTGGGCGATGGATCGTGGAGCGACGCCGATAGCGGCAAGCTGGCCAGACTGCGCGAGATCGCGGAGGTCATCGCGGCGAAGCAGGAGAAAGTGCTCGTCTTCACGCAGTTCCGCGAAATGACCACGCCGCTTGCCGCGTTCCTCGGATCCGTCTTTGGCCGCCCGGGCCTCGTCCTGCACGGCGGGACGGCGGTCGGCACGCGACAGCCGCTGGTGCGGCAGTTCCAGGAGGACGAGCGCCTGCCGTTCTTCGTCATCTCGCTGAAGGCCGGCGGCGCCGGCCTCAACCTCACCGCCGCCTCGCACGTCGTGCACTTCGATCGCTGGTGGAATCCGGCCGTCGAGAGCCAAGCCACCGACCGGGCGTTCCGCATCGGCCAGACTAGGAACGTGCTGGTACACAAGTTCGTCTGCCGCGGGACGGTTGAAGAAAGGATCGATCAGCTCATTGACTCCAAGCGCCAGCTCTCCCAGGATCTGCTCGAAGGCGGTGGCGACATGCTGTTGACCGAGCTGAGAGACGACGAGCTGTTGAAGCTCGTCGCGCTTGATCTGCACACCGCATCAGGGGAGTGAGGATGGACGACTACGACTACTACGGCTTCAAGCCCTACGTCCCGGTCGGCGCTCGACGGGCTCAGGCGGCGCGCGAACTGGCGAAGCTCCAGAAGAAGGGCCGCAGGATATCGCCGGTTGTGATCGAAGGCCGCACGATTGCCAGGACGTTCTGGGGCGAAGCGTGGTGCGACAACCTCGAACGCTACAGCGACTTCGCGAATCGGCTGCCGCGCGGGCGGACCTACGTGCGCAACGGATCGGTGGTCGATCTGCAGGTCGGGCGGGGCAGCGTCACGGCGCTCGTCAGCGGCTCGACGATGTACGAGGTGAAGGTGACGGTCGGACCGGTGCCGCGAGCCCGTTGGAGCGCCATCTGCACGGACTGCCTGGGTGCCATCGACTCCCTCGTCGAGCTCCTGCAGGGACGCTTCTCGAAGGGCGTCATGACGCGTCTCTGCGAGGAGAAGACGGGGCTGTTCCCGTCACCGAAGGAAATCCTCTTCACGTGCAGTTGTCCGGACTGGGCATCGATGTGCAAACACGTCGCGGCCGTGCTCTACGGCATCGGTGCCCGGCTCGACCAGCGGCCCGAGCTGCTGTTCGCGCTGCGGAAGGTGGACGAGAAGGACCTCATCGCCAAGGCCGGCCAGGAC